>DASXUJ010000138.1 GCA_036504895.1 Syntrophorhabdaceae bacterium | reverse complement strand
AGGGTTGTCTTTCCATGATCTATGTGTCCAATGGTTCCTATGTTGACATGGGGTTTCGTTCGTTCATACTTTTTCTTAGCCATAAAGAACCTCCGTTACTGTTTTTTCTCTATTTTTCATCAAGGTTTCATAGATATGTCCCGGCACAGGCGTGTAATGGAAAAATTCCATGCTGAAGTAGCCCCTTCCCTGGGTGGCTGAACGCAGATGGGTAGTATACCCGAACATCTGGTCCAGGGGTATGTGGGCGACTATATATTTAAAATCGTTTCTGTCCCCCAATTCGGCAATCCTGCCTCTTCTCGACGACACATCGCCGATAACGGTTCCCATGCAGTCAGGGGGTACGTTTATATCAACTTTCATAATAGGCTCGAGGATAACGGGATTCGCCTTGTGCACCGCCTGCTTGAGCCCCAAAGAGGCGGCAAGCTTGAAGGCCAGCTCCGACGAATCGACATCGTGATAGGAGCCGTCCGTCAGTTCCACCTTTATGTTGATAAGGGGGAACCCGAGGAGGATGCCTTTTTCGCAGGTCTCCCTGACGCCCGCCTCGATACTCGAGATATATTCTTTCGGGATTACCCCGCCTACGGTCTTATTTTCAAAAATGAAGTCGGCCCCCTCATGAGGGGATACCTGAAGGACCACATGGCCGTACTGCCCCCTGCCACCCGACTGCTTGATGTATTTGCCGATACCCGTGGTACCTCTGGTGATGGTCTCCCGGTACGCCACCTGAGGAGCGGACGATATCATTTCCAGGTTATGCTCCCTCTTTGCCCGGTCCATCAATATCTCAAGGTGAAGTTCACCCATACCGGAAAGTATCACCTCACTCGTCTCTTTATCCATTTTCACGGTAATTGAGGGGTCTTCGACGGTGTACCTGTTGAAGACGAGCCACATTTTCTTAAGATCGTCTTTCTTTTTCGGTGTGATGGCGATGGATACGACGGGTACGGGTACTTCAATGGTCTCGAAGAGTATATCCGAGTCTTCGCCGGTGAGCGTGTCGCCCGTGCTCGCATTCTTCAGTCCCACTATGGCGCAAATGTCTCCCGCTTCCACTCTTTTTACATCTTCCCGCTTATTTGCGTGAAGTCGCAGGATCCTGCCTATACGCTCCGTCCTGGACCTCGCGCTGTTCAGTACCATGTCTCCCGTCTTCAACTCGCCGGAATAGATGCGTATATAGCTTAACTGCCCCACGAAGGGATCAGTCATTATCTTGAACACGAGTCCGCTGAAGGGCTCATCTTTGTTACCCTCCATCTCGCCTTCGACCCCTTCCGCCGTCCAGTACTTATAAGGAGATACTTCGGCGGGTGAAGGCAGGTAATCGACGATCGCGTCAAGGAGAGGCTGTACCGCCTTATTCTTGAATGCGCTTCCACACAGAATGGGCAGAAAATTTCCGTTGAGCGTGCCCTTCCGTATCACTCTTTTTATTTCGTCTTCTCCCATGGCAAGACCATCGAGATAGCCGGCCATGAATACATCGTCTATTTCTGCAAGAGCTTCTAAAAGCTCTATTTTCAGTTCCTCGGCTTTCCCTTTCAGATCTTCCGGAATATCGGTTACCGTGACGTCAAGCCCCTTGGGGTCCTTATCATAGAAGAGGGCATGCTCCCGTATGACGTCGACGACGCCCACGAACTCATCCCCGTGCTTTATGGGGATCTGAAGTATAAGCGGGTTCGCTTTCAATATGTCGCGCATCATAGCCACGCACTTATCGAGATTTGAAGCCGGCCTGTCCATCTTGTTCACATAACCTATGCGGGGGACGCCGTACCTGTCGGCCTGTCTCCAGACCGTTTCCGACTGGGGCTCCACCCCTTCCACACCGGAAAAGAGGGCCACCGCGCCGTCGAGGACCCTGAGGGACCTCCCCACTTCGATGGTAAAGTCGATATGGCCGGGCGTGTCGATGATATTGATCCTGTGATCCCGCCAAAAACAAGTGGTAGCCGCTGCGGTGATGGTGATTCCCCGTTCTTTCTCCTGCTCCATCCAATCCATGGTCGCAGCGCCGTCGTCCACCTCACCGATGCGGGTGTTGACGCCTGTATAGAAAAGCATCCGCTCCGTCGCGGTCGTTTTTCCTGCGTCGATATGGGCCATAATGCCCACGTTTCTTAATACGTTGATACCGCCTTTACTCATTCAACACCTATTACCACCTATAATGCGCGAAAGCCTTGTTCGCTTCAGCCATCTTATGTGTATCTTCTCTCTTTTTAACAGACCCGCCTTTATTATTGTAGGCATCCAGGATTTCACCGGCAAGCCGCTCGGTCATCGTCCTCTCCGACCGGTCCCTTGAATAGCGGATCAGCCACCGTATGCCGAGGGAAAGCTTTCTGTTGACTCTTACCTCGACAGGGACCTGGTACGTGGCGCCGCCGACTCGCCTCGCCTTAACCTCTATCTCGGGCTTAATATTGTCCATGGCCTTCTGAAAAATCTTGAGGGCCTCTTCTTTCACCTTTTCTTCAACCAGGTTGAATGCTCCATACACGATTCTGGTTGCCGTGCTCTTCTTTCCGTCGAGCATGATGCAGTTTATCAACCTCTGAACAACAAGGTCGTTGTATTTCAGATCAGGCACCCTCTCTCTTTTTGCTATATGTCCTTTTCTTGGCATACCCCTGCTCCTCTATTGTTTCGGTCTCTTTGCGCCGTACTTCGACCTGCTCTTCTTCCTGTTCGCTACGCCGCTTGCATCCAGCGAGCCCCTGATTATATGGTATCTTACGCCCGGTAAGTCCTTGACTCTGCCACCTCTTATAAGAACAACGGAGTGCTCCTGGAGGTTGTGCCCGATTCCCGGTATATAGCTCGTCACTTCTATGCTGTTGGTCAACCTTACACGGGCGACTTTTCTCAATGCCGAGTTAGGCTTTTTCGGAGTCGTCGTATATACCCTCACGCACACGCCCCTCTTCTGCGGGCAGTTCGTAAGTGCGGGAGAGGAACTTTTCTTCTTGACGACCTTCCTCCCTAGCCTCACTAATTGATTAATGGTTGGCATTCCTTTTACCTCCAAAAAAATAATCCCTTCTTAACAAGGGATGAATGTACCCGCAAAAAAACTTGTGTATATTAAACATTTTCCCTTGCTCTGTCAAGAGATTTATGCCGAATATACCCCGTCGTTCTTCCGTCCCGGGCGAATACCGTTTTTAACCGGTCCGTACCCCGCGAAAGAATAGTCCTGGGTTCATGCAGAAACCCCGAGACTCACGGCCCTCTCGACTCAGCTTGAGATTCTTGAGGTCTTTTCCGCTCCGCTCCTGAGAGTTCTTCCCTCTTGCAGCGTATTTATACCATAGCTCACGAGTAGTTACAAGACAAATAGATACTTCGGGGGCACTTTCCTCTTTTTTTGTCACCAGTCCGCCTCCATCCCGCCCGCCGGCACCGCGCTCCTCCTGGGTGATACCTGTATTTCGAGAGGATCTGAAAATTATTCTTCTCTTCTTTACAAAAATCTTGACAATTTCTTCCATTGTATACTAACTTTGCACTCAAATCGTTTATTTCAAGTGTGGCCGGGCAAGGTCGGTCGAAAGAACTAATCAATAGGGGAGGAGGAATATCGTTATGAGTGAAGCGGCGAAAGTATTCGGAATGTCGGCAAATGGAGGGAGATGGATTTTCGTCATCCTTAACATGGTCATCAACATGTGTCTGGGGGCGGTTTACGCGTACAGTGTCTTTAAGAAGCCTCTTGAGGAGCTCTTCAATATCAGTGCGACCCAGGGCAACCTGCCTTTTATGGTATTTATCGCAATATTTGCACTATTTACCTTTTTTGCCGGGAGATTCATCGATAAATACGGACCTCGCAAAGTCATGATGCTGGGCGGCATCATCGTCGGCGTGGGATGGATTCTCACCACTTTTGCATCAAGTATATATATGGTGATCGTAACCTATAGTATCATCGGCGGTGCCGGAGTAGGCATAGTATACGGCGGCCCGGTGTCGGTAGCGACTCGTTGGTTCCCTGATAAGAAAGGCCTCGCCGTGGGGCTGTCCCTTCTCGGATTCGGGGCCTCAGCGTTCGTGACCGCACCCCTTGCCAAGACACTTATCGGCTCCTATGGACCGCTCAATACCTTTGGCCTCATGGGCGTCGCCTTTCTCATCGTCACCGTCATTCTCGCCATGCCCATGAGATTCCCGGCACCGGGGTGGATCCCCGCAGGCTGGACGCCCCCCAAGGGCGCGGCCCTTGCAAAATCCCTTGCCATCAGCGATATGTTCAAGAATAGCAGCTTCTATGGTCTTTGGCTCTGCTATACCTGCGGAACCACTGCCGGCCTTATGGCCATCGGCATCAGCGCCTCCGTGGGGAGAGAAGTGATCGGACTCGATGCGGGCATGGCTGCCTTCCTCGTTTCTATTTTTGCAGTTTTCAACGGCATAGGACGCCCTATCTTTGGCGCCCTCACGGATAAGATTACACCCCGGTATGCCGCGATCCTCTCTTTCATCATTATATTAGCGGCATCTTTCATGATGCTCGGAGCGGACAAGGGCAGCACCACTCTCTACGCGGTGGCCTTCTGCGGGTTCTGGCTGGTCCTCGGCGGCTGGCTCGCCATTGGCCCCGCGGCTACCGCGGCCTTCTTCGGTCTTGAAGGGTACGCCCAGAAATACGGCGTGGTCTTCAGCGCCTACGGACTCGGCGCGATCATAGGGGGCATCATCTCGGGAATGGCCAAGGATACTTTCGGAAGCTATCTCAAAGCCTTCTATCCCACCGCCATCCTGGCAATCGTCGGCATCATAATCGCCTTTGTTATGCTGAAACCGCCGAAAAAAGACTAATCTCCACCTCACCCGCACTCAAAAAAGGCAGCCCTCAAAGGGCTGCCTTTTTAATTCACCTTATGAACAAAACATTTGCCCCCGTCACCGACTACCATTCGCGGGAAAGAGGAGTGGCTCAGAGCGCGTGCTCGTGGAGAAGGAGACGTGAGGCCCATTCATTGCCTTGCCGGCCTGTTCCAGGCCATACTTTTTAAATGGTCCGCTTCAGAATCAGATATTCATATTTATAGAGGTCTTCCACAAACTGGTATACCATCTCGCCCTCGTCACTATACCGTCCTCTCGACGCGAGGATGGAACGCAGTCCTTCGTCAGTCTCCCTTAAGGGTATAAAATCGGCGAAGGGTCCGCGGGTGCATTCGTAACCGAATGAGCGGGCCACCTGTTCGAGGTGGGAAAACCTGATCGAATACTCATCATGGCCCATGAGGGAGATTCTTTCCGGGTTATATGACGGTTTCATATCAAAATGGGATCTCAGGGCGGGTGGAGGGCTTGCCTCGCAACTGTGCTCGCCCGTGTAAATGAGGTCCATTCCGGAGACACAAAGCTTCTCCACGGCTTCAAGGGCCCCTATGTTGACATTGCACAGGTCCCCTTCCGGCAATTCCAGCCCATATTTTTTTATAAACCCGGCAGCTTTCCTTATAGTGGGATCGGAGTGGTCGAAACCGACCTGAAGCGGTTCTTTTCCAATGTCTACCAGCGTAGGAAAATCACCCAGGTTTTCATTCATGATTGCCACATCGAAGTGCCGCAGGGTCGAGACGTCTGTCTCCAGGAAATCCTCTTCTCTAAAAAAAACCCGTCTACCTTTCAAAGTTTCCCGTTGTTTTTCGAGGAGGACCGGCGAAATATCGAGCATCACGGGCTCAAGGGAGGGATTCCGGTCGAGGAAATCCCTCATAAGGTATCCATAGCCCCCACCGATCTCGAGTATATTCCTTACCCGGTCCATATCGCAAAAGCCGCACAGGTGATCGAAGAGGAAGTATCCGAAGGACGCGTCTTTCTTGAGGATCTTTCTGATCCCAGTGCCGTCCTGATGAAGGGCATTGCACACGGTAAGCTCCCATCCCAGGGTATTCAGCTTGTGTTGGTGAAAATCTTTCGTAGAATTAAGCACAGAATCACCGGTCCAGGTTCCGGGCCTCCCGGCGAGCGACAGGCACGGTCAATTGAGAAAAAAGGCCCCGGGGGGTGTCCCCGGGGCCTCATGATTACGCGCTTCTCTTACTGCCTTCCCTTCACGATCTCATCAACGACTGACGGATCGGCAAGAGTCGTGGTATCGCCGAGCTCGTCTATTGCGCCGGCTGCGACCTTTCTCAGGATCCTTCTCATGATCTTACCTGATCTCGTCTTGGGCAAGCCTGATACGAACTGAATCTTGCCGGGGGACGCGATAGGACCGATCTCTTTTCTCACGTGAGCTACAAGCTCTTTCTTCAGGGCATCCGTTCCTTCCACGCCCGTCTTCAGAATGATATATGCATAAAGGTCTTCGCCCTTTATGTCGTGCGGGAAGCCGACGACAGCTGACTCGGCAACCGCTGAGGCCAGGCCGTTAAGTGCAGCCTCAACCTCTGCCGTACCCATTCTGTGGCCGGATACGTTTACGACGTCGTCGATACGGCCCATCAGCCAGAAATAGCCGTCTTCGTCTTTTCTTGCGCCGTCGCCGGAGAAGTAGAACCCGGGCTGCTGTACGAAATAGGTATTGAAAAATCTTTCCGGCTCGCCAAACACGCCTCTCATCATGCCGGGCCAGGACCGGCCGATGCAAAGCTCGCCCTGTTCGTTCACGGGCGCGTCTACTGCAGGCAGATCACCGGACGACCTTGACTGCAAGCAACGGGCTTCGACGCCAAAGAACGGCAGGGATGCCGAACCCGGCTTCTGCGGCCATGCGCCGGGAAGGCCCGTGATCAGGATGCCGCCTGTCTCTGTCTGCCACCACGTATCGACGATGGGGCATTTCTCTCTTCCTACATACTTGTGGTACCAGAGCCATGCTTCGGGACCGATCGGTTCACCCACTGAGCCAAGGACTCTCAGGGAGGACAGGTCTCTACCCATGGGCCACTTCTCGCCGTCTTTCATCAATGCCCTGATTGCGGTGGGGGCGGTGTAGAAGCTCGTGACTTTGAACTTCTCGACGATCTGCCAGAACCGGTCCGGATTCGGGAATGTAGGCACCGACTCGAAGACGATCGAGGTTGCGCCATTGCAGAGAGGTCCGTATACGATGTATGAATGGCCCGTCACCCAGCCGATGTCTGCCGTACAGAAGAATATGTCTTTATCTTTGTAGTCGAAGATGTATTTGAATGTGGCGTAGGTATATACCATATACCCGCCCGTGGTATGGAGCACGCCTTTCGGTTTTCCCGTGGAGCCGGAAGTATAGAGGATGAATAACGGGTCTTCCGCATCCATCATTTCCGCGGGACACTGGTCGCTGATATCGGAGGCTGCCAGCTCGTCCTCGAAGAAGGTATCTCTTCCTGCCTTCATGGGAACGTCGAAGCCGGCCAGTCTCTTTACCACGATTACCTTATCGACGGTGTGGCCTTCTTTTGCACAGAGGTCGCACGCGATGTCGGCGTTTGCCTTGGAGCTTACATGTTTGCCTGAACGCCAGTAGCCGTTCGCGGTGATAAGCAGTTTTGCGCCGGCGTCAAGGATCCTGTCCCTGAGGGCCTCAGCCGAGAAACCGCCGAAGACGATTGTATGGATGGCGCCGATCCTGGCACATGCGAGCATGGCGATGGGAAGCTGATAGATCATGGGAAGGTAAATGGCAATCCTGTCGCCTTTCCTTACGCCCTTTTTCTTCAGCACGTTTGCGAACTTCGATACTTCCGTCAGCATTTGCTTGTAGGTGAGCTTTACTACGTCTTCATCCGGCTCGCCCTGAAAGATAATGGCGGTTTTGTCGCCCTTTCCTTTTTTGATCTGAGCGTCAAGGCAGTTATAGGAGATGTTTGTCTTGCCGCCGATGAACCATTCCACTTCGCCCTTGTTGAAGTCTTCCCTGTTGATCTTCAGCCATTTTTTGTCCCAGTAAAGCTCCGATGCGATCTCACCCCAAAAGGTGTCGGGGTCCTGAAGAGACTGCTTCCACATCTTCTCATACTGCTCCCGGCTGCTTACATATGCCTGATCAACAAATTCTTTTGGTGGATAAAACTTACCTTCTTCTGCCATATAACCCTCCTGTGTGATATTGGATATTACACTAAACGCGATACCGCTTTTGCCGGGACGCCGATTGAGAGCAATCCCCTGCTGCACAACTTTTGCTTGGATGCTAAATTTTAAACACCCCATGAGATGTTGTCAATAAAATTATGTTAATATTTTCACAATATGGCCTCTCTCCGCCTTTGCCGAAGGGGCAGCCGATCTCATTTTAACCGATTCAAAACCGCACACCCGAAGCCTCATTGACTATTCGGGCCGGCGATGATATCTTTCTCTCAGGGAGGATCGCCTATGTTCGGTCTTGGAATGCCTGAATTGATCATTATTATGGTTATCGTGCTTCTTATCTTCGGGGCAGGCAAGCTTCCGGAGATCGGAGGCGCCATAGGAAAGGGCATCAAGGGCTTCAAGAAATCGATCAAGGAGCCCGATGAGATAGACATTACGCCCAAGACCACAAACGAGAACCAAGAGAAAAGCAAAAACGCCTGATCCGGGCTTTTGCCCGCCTTCGCGGCCCTTCCTTCTGTGAGCGGGGCAGTGGTGGGCCTTTTCTGCCACAGAGTAAAATCGTGCCTTTCCCTTCAATAACAGATTATATAAATAGATTCGGTCTGACGAAGAATCAGGACCGTGTCACCTGTCGGCCATTTGTCTGTTGATAACCACGGGACTTGAGGATACAATGATGCTGTGGAAATTCTGGACGGATACCTCCCTGCATCGATCCAACGGGCCGCGGACTTGCTTACACGGGGGGAGCTCGTTGCTTTCCCCACGGAAACCGTGTATGGACTCGGCGCAGACGCCCTCAACAGTCTGGCCGTGGCAGGGATTTTCGAGCTCAAAAAGCGGCCCCATTTCGACCCCCTGATTATTCACATCGGAGAAAAAGAGTGGCTTCGCAGGTATGCAAGGAGCGTTCCGCCCAAAGCCGCGGAGCTCGCGAGCCGCTTCTGGCCGGGACCTCTTACCCTCATATTGGAAAAGAATGACCTCATACCCGATATAGTCACCTCGGGACTGCCTACGGTGGGTATACGTATGCCCGCTCATCCCGTAGCCCTTGAGCTCATCAGGCGCCTGGACCGCCCTATCGCAGCCCCGAGCGCCAATCCTTTCGGATATATGAGTCCCACCCGGGCGGCCCATGTGGCAGCCATGTTCAAGGATACGCCCCTTCTCATCCTCGACGGCGGGGACAGCGCCTTCGGCATAGAATCCTCCATAGTCTCCTTTCCCTCCGATTCCGTGCGGCTACACCGGCACGGGGCGCTCACGGCCGAAGATCTTACATGCGCCGTGGGTCCCCTCATGGAAAAGAAGAATGACGGCTCGTGTGAATCTCCCGGAGAACTCCCTTACCATTACGCACCCCATAAGCCTCTGGTGATTGTGGAATCGATCGGAGAGGCAAAGAACCCCAGATCTTCTTATCTTTCCTTCAAAGAGCTTTCCCGGAACCCCGAGGTTCGCCATATAAGGACCCTCTCCCCTAAAGGAGACCTCAGGGAGGCGGCCGCCAATTTTTTTTCTTTTCTCATCGAATTGGACAGGGAAGACGTGGATGTAATCTATGCGGAAAAAATACCTGAAAGCGGTCTGGGAAGGGCTATGATGGAACGGCTTCATAAGGCATCAAGAAAATACCTTTACATAACCCGTTGATAAATTCGATTGCAAATGATAATCTTACTTCATGAAAAAAGACTCTCCCTATGTCCCTGCTTTTTGGCAAACAATTGATATTATTGTGTTTTCTCGTCACTCAAGTAGTGAAAGAGGAAAGAAAATCGCACGAATTTTCAATGGCTTAGGGAACTCTTCCTACAGCTTGTACACAAGTTTCCCACACAAATTGTGGAAAACATTGTCAGGCAGGGGACTTATTAAAGCAGGGGTTTTCATTTTCTGCGCAACCTTCCTCTTCTCCTGTACCTTTTTCAATGGGGCAAAAAAGGATCAGATTCCTGCGGCCGGCGCAAAAAAGACGGGACAGGAGACGAAATCCGCCGATACCGTAAAGGCAAAAGAGGTCCCGAAAGAAAAGCAGGCCAGGGTAGCCCTGGACAGTTCACTCATAGATAAGAATGAGGATGAAGTTAAAAAGAAATTCGGGGAGCCGAATATCGTAAGCAAGACTCCCGACAACCAGATAATCTGGACCTATATACCCAAATGGAAGATCTGGCCCGACAATGCGGATACGGTGTACGTCGAATTTACCGAGGGCAAGGTAGTCCGGATCGTAAGGGCGGTGCGGTAAATCCGCCGGAAAGGTGAAAGATATGATATGCGAAAAATGCGCAGGTGAAATAGAGACCGTTCTGTGTAACCACTGTGGAGAAAACATCGTGAAGCTCGGCTCGTATTGCTACGCCTGCGGAGAGGCTTTGGACTCTGACGCCCCCGAGAAAGACCGGGAGGATGAACCGGACCTTTCGACGCGTATTCTCTGCAGCGATGAGGCGTGCATAGGCGTGGTGAACGAGCAGGGTTTCTGCAAGGTGTGCGGGAAAGAGTACATACCGCCCTCCGATTAAACCGCCGGATCGTCCTTCGCTCTCCCTCTTTTTCTCCTGATTTTTCTTCTTCTCTCACACGCAGGAGAAGGAGTCGACTCAATGGACCCGATGTGCGGAAAGCGGCCTCTGATTGAGGCGGCACGCCCTTTCACCCTACTCCGGATTGCAGAGGTTTATTTGCGCTGATTATACGGTTACGGACAAGACGGAGATCATCAGAATAAAGGAGCGGGAACAACAATGGTCAGTTTCCTGGATAAAATAAAAAACGGCCTCACCAAGACAAGAGACCAGATCCGCACCCGGATCGAGTGGGCGGTCAAGGGCAAGGCGGTCGATGAAGATTCTTTCGAGGCTATGGAAGAGGCCCTGGTTCTCGCAGACGCGGGTGTGGAGACCACCGACCTGCTCATGGATGCCCTCAGGGACAAATGGAAGAGAGGCTTTGTAAAGACGGTCGAAGATATTGAGACCGTAATGAAAGAAGAGGTGCGGCAATTTCTTTTGCCCATCGAGAAGCCGATCATCACGGAATCGCATAAACCTTTCGTGATACTCACCCTCGGGGTAAACGGCGTGGGCAAAACGACTACCATAGCCAAACTGGCCCATATATACCAAAAATCGGGGAAGACCGTACTTCTCGGAGCGTGCGATACCTTCAGGGCCGCTGCGGTCGAACAACTGGAAGTATGGGCAGACCGTCTGAAGATAGATGTGATCAAGCATGCGGAAGGCTCGGATCCCGCCGCGGTCGCCTTCGATTCAACTAAGGCGGCAAAGGCCCGGGGCGCCGATATTGTCATTCTCGACACGGCAGGCCGGCTCCATACGAAGGCGAACCTCATGGAAGAGATGAAGAAGATAAAGAGGGTCGTCTCGAAAGAGGTGGAGGGCGCGCCTCATGAGATTTTGCTCGTGGTCGATGCCACGAACGGCCAGAATACGATAGTCCAGGCGAAGACCTTTCACGAGGCCGTAGGTCTCACCGGGATCGTGGTGACGAAGCTGGACGGCACGGCAAAAGGTGGATTCGTCCTGCCTATCGCCCACCTCCTCGGACTTCCCATACGCTATGTCGGAGTGGGCGAAACAATGGACGATCTTGTGCCTTTCACGGCAAGAGACTTTGCGGAAGGACTTTTCACGACCAGATAAGCGTCGGACGGCTATTGATCGAAGCACGGAAGGAGCGTTCGCTCCCCGGGAAGACTTCGCGATTGACTTTATGCCTCTCAGACTATACTATGAGGGAAAATGGATATTACGAGGCATGTAAAGACGAAGTTTTTCGCCGGATTCTTCATCCTCATCCCTGTCATTGTCACATCATACCTTATTTATATGGTCGTAACATCGGTCGATTCCGTAATCTACCCCCTCGTGGGCAGGCTCACCCGCACGCTTATCGGCAGGGAGATATTCGTGCCCGGGACCGGGCTGGTGCTGCTCGTGATCATCGCATATATGACCGGCATCTTTGCGACCAATTATCTCGGTAAGAAGATGCTTAACCTCGGTGAGGCTGTTTTCACGAAAATACCTTTTGTCAAAAGCATTTACAGCTCAGTGAAGGATATGACCGATGCCTTTTCTTCACAGACAAAAAGAGCCTTTAAAGAGGCGGTCCTCGTAGATTTCCCTTTCCGGGGCGTGAGAGCGATCGGTTTCGTTACCAACAGGGTGATTGGCGAGGATCGCGAGGTTCTATGCTCCGTCTTCGTTCCTACCACGCCGAACCCCACTTCGGGGTACCTTATTATGGTGCCTGAAAAGGAGCTGACCTTTCTTCGCATGTCGGTGGACGAGGCCCTCAAATATATCATTTCCCTTGGCACCACACGGGGCGAGCTGAAATGAACAAGGCGGTCATACTCGATTCATTGGGGGCGGCGAGGCGATACCTGTTTAAGGCCCTGGCGATTGCGGCCCTTTCCGGGGTAATAAGTTTTTTCTTTTCAAAGGGGCTCCTCCGTCTTCTTCTTAACACCGTCCAGATCAAACTCTATTATATGAGCTTCCCCGAGGTATTCCTCGCTATGGTGGAGCTTGCCATGTATGCGGGGGTTTTCTTCGCCTTTCCTTTTCTGGTGATTCTCGCGTGGCATGAGTTTCATGGGGCCACGCGATTAACACACACTCAGGGGGCCGGCTTCGTGATCTTCTCCATCCTCCTCTTCTATGCGGGAAGCCTCTTCTGTTATCGTGTGGTCCTCCCTTCAGGCATCTCGTTTCTTCTCAGCTACGGCACGGGGCATATTCAGGCGATGATATCGGTTCAACGCTTCGTGGTTTTCTGCTCGGCCATGATTTTTGCCTTCGGGGTCACCTTTGAAGTACCCATAGTGCTCCTTATCCTGAGTAAAATAGGAATATTGAAATCCACGACTCTCGTACGCACCAGAAGGTACGCGGTCCTGATCATTACCATTGCATCCGCCCTGATCACCCCTACTCCCGATGTTTACAACATGATGCTTCTTGCAGTGCCCACCTATTTTCTCTTTGAGATAGGCATTCTCCTTATGAAAATTAGTGAAAAAAAACAACGCCTTGTGAAGGAGCAGGAGGCCGAAAGCCTGTGAGGGAGCCGCCATTCACGAATTGTCCCGTGGGAAAGTCGGTAAATCTTATATTGACCTGGCTTTCCTAATCTATATAGAATGTAGCCGTGGATGCATACCTCGCCCATTACGGTTATATCGCCATCGTAGTCGGAACCTTTCTTGAGGGGGAGACTACGGTTCTCATCGGGGGCATTTTCTCGAAGCTCCGGTATATGGAGCTGAACCGGGTCATGATCGCGGCTTTTACGGGAACCATGCTGGGGGACTGCACCTTTTTTTTCCTCGGAAAATATCTGGGCAGGAACCTGATCGAGAAATATGAGTTTCTCCGCTGCCGCATTCCCCTGGCCAACCGGATCATAAAGAGGTATGGTAATTTCATCCTCTTCCTCGTACGGTTTTTCGTGGGCGTGAGGGGCATAATCCTTCTCCTTCTGGGATGTACGGATATCAAGAAACGCACCTTTTTCCTCTACAGTACGTTAAGTGCCCTGCTCTGGAGCGTGGCGGTCTCTCTTATCGGGTATGTGTTCGGAGAAGTAGTCTACATCTTTGCCAATGACGTGAGAAAATACGAGCTCTATATTATTCCGGCGGTCCTTGCGGGAGTGCTTCTCCTCATTCTCATATACAGGCACGTAGTGAAGGAAAAGGAGGAAGAATCCTATGGAAATGACTGAAAAGATTGCCAGGGAGCTCAAGAAGAAATTCGAGGCGGAGAAGAGTCGCCATGAGGCCGAGGTCCTGGAGCACTGGAGGGGCGAGATAGAGATACTTTACAGGAAGAAGTATGAGAGCCTTGCCGCCCTGCAGGTCGAAATGAAACAGCTCACCGAGCGGATGAACAACAGAATAATGATGCTCAAGCGGCAAATAAGCGACTCCTGAAAATGTCTGTGAAAAATAAAGACATGCAGATGAATTGCACCAAGGATAGGGGTTCTTCAAACCCTGTTTCGAAGGACCGCCGTCTCCGGTCGGCCCCTCTGTGGGCCGGCGGGCTTACCCTCCTCCTTCTTCTTTCTCCTCACGCCTCCGCACAACACCCCCCGAAGAAGAGCCCGCCGGTGGAGAAGAGGTTCTCCGACGTGGAAAAGGAGGTCTCCCGCCTTATTGCGGAAACGGACGTTTATACCACCGAACACCTTCGCGAGCCCCTGCTCCTCTGCGATAAAAAAGTTTTTCTTTCCCGTGAGGACAATCGCGAGCGTTTCGAACGTGAATTCTTTCAACTCCTGGAGAACAAGGGCCTCCTCCACGTTATCGTAAAACGCTACCTGAAGTTTTATCCCATGATAAACGGAGAGATCCAAAGAGCCGGTATGCCTGCCGATCTCATTTACCTCATGGTGACGGAGAGCTACCTCAATCCCCGCTCCCTCTCAAAAGCCAATGCGGCCGGCATGTGGCAGTTTATCAAAGAGACCGGCAAGCGAGAAGGCCTCTTCATTTCCGATCACGTGGACGAAAGATACAACGTCAAAAAGGCGACCCGTTCAGCCCTGGCTCACTTACGCAGGCTTAACGGCGAATTCGGAGACTGGTTGCTTACTATGGCCGCTTATAATGCGGGGGCCGGCAGGATAAGAGAGGCCGTCCAGAACCAGGAGAGTACCGACTTTTTCCAGCTTTTTCTGCCCGAGGAGACGGAGCGGTATATCTTCAGAATCCTTGCGCTGAAGGAGATTATCACCGACCACGAGCGTTTCGGCATTTATATCGATGATAAAATGTTATACAAGCCGGTCCAGTTGGCGGAGGTAGCACTTGAGACCGACCAGGAGACCCATATAAACATCTTCGCAAAATCGATGGACCTGCCTTTTAGGACCTTCAGGATGTATAACCTCCATTTGAGAAAGTACAGGCTGCCTAAAGGTGTCTATACGGTCAATGTGCCTTTCGAAAAGAAAGATATATTTCTCAAGAGACTCAGGGCCTATCCCTCAGTTACCGTCCTGGGCGCTAATTAGCCGGTCACGTCTGCCGCATTCTTCCGGCACGCTATTCTTATCCCTGCCGTAGCCCAAAATCTATTAGCTGAAAATCCCCACTGCCTTCTGTGCGAGAAGAAGGAAATATCTTGGAAAGATACCGATGTGGAGGAGGGCCCAAATGCAGATCAGCATGGATGCCCCGTACTGGGGCTCGTTTTCCACGGGATCCGCCATGGTTGAAGGCTCTTTGAAGTACATGTACATGATGACCCTGAGATAATAGTATGCGGCTATTGCGCTCGTGAGCACGCCTATTACGGCCAGCCAGTAATAGTGTGCCTTGATCGCTGCACTGAAAACATAGAATTTGCCCGCAAACCCCGCCAAAGGCGGCACGCCCGCCAGGGAGAGGAGGAATATGCTCATAGAGAGGGCCACGAAAGGATGGCGTCTACCGAGACCCGCATAGCTTTCGATGTCCGTATTCTCGTCGCCTTTCCGTCCAAGGACCATGACCACCGTAAAAGCCCCGATATTCATAAAGGCGTATGCCACCAGATAGAAGAGCACACTCGAGCTGAGCACCTTGTCTCCTGTAACGAAGGCCACCAGAATATATCCTGCATGGGCTATGCTGGAATAGGCGAGCATGCGCTTCACGTCCTGCTGTACGAGGGCCGTGATGTTACCCACACACATGGTGAGTACGGCGATCACCCAGAGAATCTCGGACCACCCGCTTATAAGCGGCAGGAAGGCAGTGTAAAAGACCCGCATGAGGGCCCCGAAGGCCGCTGCCTTGACCCCGGTTGCCATATAGGCCGTTACGGACGTAGGTGCTCCCTGATAGACATCGGGCGTCCACATGTGAAAGGGGACCGATGCGATCTTGAACCCGAACCCCACGATGAGAAGCCCGAGGCCGATATAAAACATGGGAGCGGCGACCGGTTGCTTCGAAAGGATATACTGCTTCAGCTCAACCACATCGACCAGTCCCGTGGAGGCATAAATCAGGGCGATGCCGTAAAGGAGGAATGCGGTCGCAAAAGCGCCGAGAAGGAAATATTTAAGCGAAGCTTCCACGGATTTCACATTGTCCCGCATGAGACCGCAGAGCACATAAATCGAAAGGGACATCACCTCAAGTCCAATAAAAATAGTCACGAAACTATGGGAAGAGACCATTACCATCATGCCCAGAACACCGAACATAAGCAACGAGTAATACTCGCCCGACCCGATTCCCGTCTCTTCCCCGTACTTCAAAGAGATGAGGGCGATGAGGGCGAGTATCGCGAGAAAAAGGACTTTCAGAAAAGTCCCGTAATCGTCGATCGTATAGAGGCCGTTGAACACATCCTGTCTCGTTCCCCACAGGCCCACGGTATAATATATGGTAAAAAGGGAGCCCACGAGACATAGGATACCGGAGACCCTGGAAGAAATCGTCCCCTTTCCGAAGCCGCCGATGAGCAGCAACAGAAGCGCCCAGCCGGTGAGAGCGATCTCAGGCAATATCCATCTGAAGTCTGAAGCAGGAATTACAACATCCATGAACCGGCACCTCTATTTCGTCGATTTCGTCGCTTTATCAATCACTTCGCTGCCCGCCATACCGGGTATCGCCGCAACTTGCGAAACCGGCATATGCTGAGCGCTCTTCCCTTTCAGGAAAGCCATATACGCCACCACAGTCGTATCCATCTTTTTGAAGAACATTTTCGGGTAAACGCCCATGAGGATAATCAGAAAAACCATGGGGACCAATATAAGAATCTCCCGTGCCCCAAGATCTTTCAGCTTCTTGTTCTCTTCTTTGGTCACCACGCCGAACATAACCCTCTGGAACATCCAGAGCATGTAGACTGCGCCCAGGACCACTCCCGTAGTGGCGAGTACGCCGTACACCTTGTTGGCCTTGAAAGCCCCGAGAAGGATGAGGAACTCTCCCACGAAGCCGTTTGTCCCCGGCAGAGCGATAGAAGAGAGGGTGATAATCATGAAAAAGACCGCGAAAACGGGCATAACCTTCGATAAGCCGCCGAATTCGGCGATCATTCTCGTGTGCCTTCTCTCATACACCATACCCACGATGAGAAAAAGGCCGCCCGTGCTTATGCCGTGGTTCAGCATCTGGTAAATGCTTCCTTCCATACCCTGCATATTGAAAGCAAACATGCCGAGCATTACATATCCGAGGTGGCTTACGCTCGAAAAGGCGATAAGCCTTTTGAGGTCCGGCTGCATCATGCTTACTATTGCCCCATAAATGATGCCGATTACAGCGAGTGTCGAGATAATAGGCACCGCGTCGAAGGCCGCGCCCGGGAAAAGGGGTATGGCAAACCTGAGAAAACCATAAGTACCCATCTTGAGGAGTACTCCCGCCAGGATTACGCTGCCTGCGGTAGGAGCTTCCGTATGGGCATCCGGCAGCCACGTGTGGACAGGAAACATGGGGACCTTTATGGCAAAGGAGAGGGCGAATGCCCCGAAGAGCCAATACTGCTTCACGATGGGGATGCTCGCCTTGTAAAGCTCCAGCACGTTAAAGGTGTAAACCCCGCTCTCATTAAAATAGGTAAAATAGAGCGCCAGTATGGCCAGGAGCATCAGGACGCTTCCCGCCATGGTGAAGAGAAAAAACTTGATTGCCGCGTAAATCCTCCGCGGGCCGCCCCAGATGCCGATGAGCAGGTACATGGGTACCAGCATAAGCTCCCAGAATATATAAAAGAGGATAAGATCGAGGGAGCACAGGGTGCCGATCATCGCCGTTTCGAGAAAAAGAAAGGTAATGTAATACTCCTTGACTCTTTCTTCGATGGATTCCCACGAACAGAGCACGCAAATAATGGTAAGAAAGGTGGTGAGCATAACCAGAAGAAGGCTTATCCCGTCGATGCCGAGAAAATAGCTGATCCCCCACTCCGGAAACCACTGCGCCTTCTCCACGAACTGCATCACCTTCGCCTTTTCATCAAAAAGGAAAAAGAGGGGAAGGGAAATGACAAACTCGATAAGAGAGATTACCAGGGTAAAGACTTTTATAAAAAGGGTTCTCTTTCTGTCGGCGAAGAGCAGCAGCACCGCGCCCAGGAGAGGAAAGAATATCAGGATACTCAGTAAAGGAATCGACGTCATGCTCATTTACACACCTTCATGGAATCATTCTCACTATGAAATAGATCACAAAAATCGCCCCGATTATCATGGCAAAGGCATAACCCTGTACCAGGCCGTTCTGAACGCGCCTGATGAGGCTTCCTACTCCACCCATAAGGGATGCCACTCCGTTAATGGCTCCGTCGATAATTTTCTCGTCAAAAAAGCTCTTGCAGAGTTTGCCGAGCCCGAAAAGCCCCTTTACGAAAATAAATCCATAGATTTCATCGACGTAATATTTGTTGTGCACCAGGGTAAAGAAGTTATTGTACCTCTTCACGAAGCGCTTCGGAATTTCCGGATTCTTGATATAGAAGAACCAGGCTACAAATATACCGAGAAGACCTATGAGGACCGCTATGGCCATGAGGGTCATCTCCGTCGCCGCTTCGTCTCCATGGGCCGTTGCCCCGGACGATGCATAGGCGTTATTGAAAAAGGACCAGGAGGCAACGTGCGCGGCAGGCTGATGGCCCGCGCCGAATATAGGCTCCAGCCATTGCTCGATCCTGTTGGAGCCCCCCAATAGATGGGGAACACCCACATAGCCGCCCACAATCGAAAGGACCGCCAGGATCATGAGCGGAATGGTCATGACCTTGGGAGATTCGTGGATATGATGCTTTACTTCCTCGGAGGCCCTGCACTCGCCATGGAAAGTATTGAAGAACATGCGGAACATGTAAAATGCGGTGATGCCGGCGGTGAGCATACCGAATGCCATATACCAAAATTTACCATTATCCAGGCTGAAGGCTTTCCAGAGAATCTCATCCTTGCTGAAGAACCCGGAAAGACCGGGGACGCCCGCGATGGCGAGACATGCCACGAGAAAAGTCCCGTAGGTTATAGGTATTTTCTTCCATAAACCGCCCATCTTCCTCATGTCGAGCTCGCCGCTCATGGCATGCATGACGCTGCCTGCTCCGAGAAAGAGAAGACCTTTAAAGAAGGCATGGGTCATAAGATGAAATATGCCCGCAGCATACGCGCCTACACCCACTGCCACAAACATGAACCCGAGCTGGCTCACCGTCGAATAGGCGAGCACGCGCTTTATGTCGTACTGGGCACATCCCATGGTAGCCGCGAAAAAGGCCGTAAACAGACCGATGACGGTGACGACCATCATAGTCGTAGGAGCCATGACAAAGAAGAAATTGAGCCTCGCGATCATATAGACTCCCGCCGTAACCATGGTAGCCGCATGGATCAGCGAGCTTACCGGAGTGGGGCCTTCCATCGCGTCCGGCAGCCACACGTAGAGCGGTATCTGGGCCGATTTGCCCGTGGCGCCCACAAAGAAAAGTAGGGTGATGGGAATGGCGAGGCACGGACCGATCAGGTGCGCATTCGCCTGAAGCTCGGCATAGTTAAGGGTCCATACCCCCTTGGCGGCAAGGGTGGAAACAAGAAGGAACATGCCAAGGAGGAACCCGAAATCGCCGATCCTGTTTACGATAAAAGCCTTCTTCCCTGCATTGGCGGCCGAATCTTTCTCGTACCAGAACCCTATAAGAAGATATGAGCAGAGGCCCACGCCTTCCCATCCCACGAACATGAGAAGGAGGTTATCCGCCGTCACCAGAATGAGCATCATGAACACGAAGAGATTGAGGTAGGTGAAGTAGCGCCTGAACCCCGGGTCCTCGTGCATGTAACCTGCGGAATATATGTGAATGAGGGATCCCACGCCCGTCACCACGAGACACATGATGATGGAGAGGGCATCGATCCTGAAGCCTATCTTGGTCGAAAAGTCCCCTGAGACGATCCAGTCGAAGGCGGTCATCTCGAAAACCCTCGCTTCGGCGGGAAGGTTGAGGAACTGTGCGAAGATCAAAGCCGACACCACGAATGAGCAGAAGACGGACAGGCACGCGACCCAGGCGGTAAGGCCTTTCGCAAAACTCCTCCCGAAAAGGCCGTTGATAAGAAAGCCTATTGCGGGAAACACGGGGATAAGCCAGATATACTCAGCCATTTAAAACCCTCTCAGCCTTTAAGCAAATGGATATCGTCAATGTTGATCGTGCCTTTTAGCCTGAAAATGAGCACGAATATGGCGAGCCCGACCGCTGCCTCGCCTGCTGCCACCGCCATTATGAAAAAGACGAACATAACCCCGTCAAGGGAATTGAGGAAGTTGCCGGAGGCGATAAAGGTAAGGTTCACCGCGTTCAGCATCAGCTCGACACACATGAAGACGATTATCGCGTTCCGCCTGGTAATAACGCCCACGGCGCCTATGGTAAAGAGCACTGCACCCAGGATATAATACAAATTCTGCGGGATATCGGGTAACATCATCCTCTCCTAATTCCTGACTCTTTTTGCCAACACCACCGCCCCCACGATGCCCACGAGAAGTAGCACGGATGCCACTTCAAAGGCGAAGGCGTATTTCCCATACAGCATCGATCCTACCACCTGGGCGTTTCCTGCCGCAGCCATGACCTCAGGGGTTATGGCGCCCTTCTTCCCCACGTTCTGGAAGGCAGCAATCCCCGCAGCTACCTGGACGAAAAGGAGGATAGTGATAATCGCTCCTATTGCCTTCGGAAACGAGCGCTTTGCCTTCTCCACCAGGTCCGATTCGAGATGAATGAGCATGATCACGAAGAGGACCAGCATCATGATAGCCCCTGCGTACACCATCACCTGGGCAAGGGCCATAAAAGTCGCGTTGAGAAGCACGTAGATCCCTGCCAGGGAACAAAAGGCCACGATGAGCCACAGTGCGCTGTGGATGGGGTTTCTTCTGGTTACCATCATAAGAGAGGAGCCCACGGCAATAATCGCCATCGCAGAAAAGATGAACCATTTGAACCCCACCGCAATCATGCCTTCTCCTCATTCATGGAAAGAAGCTTTTTCGTATCGAGGCATAAATCCTCTTTCCGGTAATAAGCCTGCTCGTAGTTCTCCCCCAGCCTTATGGCATTGACCGGGCAGGCGTCCTGACAGAATCCGCAGTAGATGCACCGCCACGCATCGATCTCATACTTAAGAGGATACCGTGTTCCGTCCGCCCGTTCCCCGATCTCGAGGGTGATGCAGGCATTAGGGCAGACATTGACGCACAGACCGCAGGCGACGCATGTCGTCTCACCCGCGTCATTCTTCCTGAAAAAATGAATACCCCTCCATCTGGCCGGAACTTTGTATTTCTTTTCAGGGTATTGAATGGTGATCGGCTTCGTGAAAAGCCTGCTCACCGTAAGGGCAAGCCCTTTCAAGAGCGGAATTATTATCATGGCATCACCTTCATTTAATTACTCCCAATGCCACGAGGAGGGCGGTGACAACTACATTGAGAAGGGTAAGGGGCAAAAGCACCTTCCATCCGAACTTCATGATGTGGTCGTACCTCAGGCGCGGGAATGTCCCTCTCTCCCAGATAAAGAAGAAGATCAAGATAAAAACTTTAATAAGGAACCAGATGGGTCCCGGTAAATATGGCCCTGACCACCCGCCGAGGAACAGGGTAGTCGCCACTCCCGCGACGACGAACATGTGAGCGTATTCTGCGATCATGAAGGTGGCAAATTTCATGCTGCTATATTCTATGTTGAACCCACAGGCCAGTTCGCTTTCAGATTCGGGCATGTCGAAGGGCGTTCTGTTTATCTCGGCAAGCCCCGCGATGATGTAGAAGATGAAGCCGAAGGGGTATTTGAGAATAAACCAGCCCGATACCTGCTGGGCCGCGACGATATCGGAGAGCCTCAAGGAACCGGCAAGAATGATGGTTCCTATTACGGCCAGACCGAGGGCTGTCTCATAGCTTATCATCTGAGCGGCCGCCCGAAGCGATCCGAGAACGCCGTATTTACTACCCGATGCCCAGCCTCCGAGTACTACCCCGTATTCTCCAAGTGTCGCCAGGGCAAGGACGTAGAGAACGCCCATATCGATGTCCGCCACTACCATCTTTATATTCCTGCCGAGGATGGTTACGGTGTCGCCGAAGGGGATGACCGCGAACATGGAGAGGGCGGTGAAGAGACAAATCCCCGGGGCAATTACGTAAAGGGTCTTATCCGCCTCGTCGGGGATAATATCTTCCTTGAAAAAGGATTTAATTCCGTCCGCTATAGGCTGGAGAAGCCCGAAGGGCCCTACCCTGTTCGGCCCGAACCGCACCTGAATCCGGCCGAGGAGTTTTCTCTCAAGTAATGTGGTATAGGCGACCAGCCCCATAAGGACCATCACTACCACCAGGTTCTTCACCACCAGTTCGATTATGGAGTAAATAGGTTCCATGCCTTAACCTTTTTTCATTGTCACTGCAATATGTTTACCGTAACCCCGCGCAAGCTTCAGGATCTCCTGTCTTTTCGTGAGCATCCGGTACTCCGCCACACCTTGTTTGAGACCCTTCCTGATCGAAGCACGCTCCGTCACCGTTGCAAGATCGGTTTCGAGGCAGACCATGTCCCCCTCCGCGATCCCGAGGGCATTCCCGTCCTCGGCGGAGATAAAGAGCATATCTCCTGCCACGGGCGGATTATTTACATAGACCGTTTTAGAATAGGTATTTTTATCGGCAAGATGGTGGCTCAGGAACACGTTCCTCAAGACCAGGGTGCAGACCCTTTGCCCTCGGACTTCCGACGTTCCGACGTCCGTAATAAACCGCTTCTCCGACGAACCTGCCGCAATTCTTTCGCGGCCTGACCCGTCTTTTACAAGAACTCCGCTTTTGTAAAGGCTTTCCGTTGTCTCCTTTTCGCTCTGATTGAGACCGCCGCAGAGCTTTCTCACGAGGGCCCTTAGAAATTCATAACCCTGCGAGGATCCGGAGCGCGCACGCCGGACTTTCCTGACAAAGCCGTCCTCCGCAACGCAGGTCCCCTCTTTTTCCGCAAATGTGCCGGTGGGTATGACGGCATGGGCATAATCCGCAACCTTTGAAGGGAGCGCATCGCAGACGGCAATGAACGCCTTCTGCTTCAGGGCCTCTTCCGTCTCGGCCGCATTCATATAAGAGAAGGGGTCGTCTTCGTAAATGAAGAGCCCCCCGATCCCCGGGTTAGTGACCACGCGGTGGGCCTCCACTGCATTGGGGAGAATCGCTGCCGCCCCGACCGCATTCGATTGCAGGGAAGTCGCCATTACAAGGCACCTGTCCTCTAAACCCAAAAGGAGACTTACGTTGAAAAGAGAAGTAAGACTCGCCTCACGCGCACTCAGACCGGAGCCCACGATGAAGGCGATCCTGCCGGCACCCGTAAGAAGCGTCATAAATCTCTCGAATGCCTTTTTATCCGTTCCGCATTCAAGCAGGGCCGCAGCTTCGTCGATTTTTTCGACCACCGCAGACAGTTCCTTGAAGCCCTCTATCTTTTCCCCCTGGGGAGAATATCTCTTCTCCGTCAACAGGCGCTTTGCGATCAATTGGAACAGGAGCGCATCCGATCCGGGCGTAATATTGAGCCATGAATCAGCGATTCTGGTAAGTGCCGTCGGAGACGGGTCTATCACCGCGACCCTGGAGCCATTTTTCTTTACCGCCTCCCTTACCCTGTTTCCAAGGAGATGGTTATTTCCGAGGAGGTCGGCGCCTGCGGCAATCACAAGATCGCACCCTGCGAGGTCCTCGTAATTATAGACGGGCGGGATGCCCATCCGGTCCATCACGTCCCGGACCTTTCCTGTATGGTAATTGCCCGATGTCCCTATGGTGCTCATGGGAAAACAGCCTGCGATCTGGGAGATCATGGAGATCTCTTCGTTCGTGGCCCTGGGAGAGACGATAAAGCCCGCGGGCTTGCCCTGTTTCAGGAGCCTGGATAGGCCTGCCGCCACCGCTTCAACCGATTCCTGGAGACTCACAGTCTTTGCCACGCCTTCTTCCTTGATGACCGCTTCTTTAAGAAGGGCGGGATTGTTGGCAAAATCATAGCCGAACCTGCCCATGATACAGAGGCTTCCCTTGTTCGGCATTTGGTCCACGTCCGTGAGGACTTTCGTGATAACTCGATCCCCATAGACATCGAGAGTGAGGCCACACCCATATCCGCAGTGAGCACAGGTGGTCGAAACCCGTCTGGTCTGCCATTTCCTGCTCTTCAGCGGACTTACCCGTTCGACGAGGGCGCCCACCGGGCAGACCGCCAGGCATTCGCCGCAGGAGATGCAGTCAAGGCCGTTCACCGGCGCCATCCGTGCCTGTATTCCCTTCTGCGCTATTTCAAGGACAGTTCTTCCCGAAATCTCACGACATGCATGGACACAGCGCAGACAGAGGACACAACGGCTTTCCGCGTATCTTATAAGGGAGGTGGAATAAGGTTCGGCCTTCTTCGCCTCTTTTTCCGCCGAAAGATCGACCTGTTCCAGCTTGTGCTCGAATGCGAGGTCCTGGAGCCGGCATTCTCCTGCCGCATCACAGATAGGACATTCGAGGGGATGGTGAATGAGAAGGAACTTCAAGTACTCCTGCCTCATGGCAAAAAGCTTGTCCGATCTCGTGACTACCGAGATCCCGTCCCGGGCCACGGTATCACAGGACGCCATGGGCTTGTCGTAACCCTCGATCTCAACAATGCACAGCCTGCAGGAACCTATGGGAAGGAGATGTTCGTGATAGCAAAGGGTAGGTATAGGGATATCGTTCTGCCTCGCGATCTCAAGTATCGTCCTGCCTTCTTCTGCCTGGATCTCCTTGCCGTCTATTGTAACCGTTATCATGCCCATTCCTTCTTTACCCTACCGCAATCATGCCTATTCTGTAACAGCGAAGGCACCGTGACGCCTCTCCGATTGCTTCATTCACTTTATAGCCCTCTTCCACTTCATCAAACACCCATTTTCTTTTTTCCGGTTCCATGGGCTTCAGGTTCGTGCGCTTTTTATCGCCCAGGAATCCCACATTTTCTTTTTTATCATAGACTTTGATGTCGCCGAAAAAGCGGACGAATTTTTCGCCCATCCGTGCCTTCGGCTCCTCACCCTTCAGATATTCATCGATTTTCCATGCGGCCCTTTTCCCGTTCCCGCATGCCCTCACCAACACGTCAGGTCCGGTCTCGCAGTCGCCCGCGGAGAATATGCCTTTTACCGAGGTCTCGAAGGTCTCCTGATTCACCTGAAATGTATTCCACCGGGTAATGGTGAACTCTTCCTTCTTCTCGAGGAAAGACCAGTCAATCATCTGGCCGATGGCGGGTATGAGAATATCGGTCTCGATTATAAACTCGGAGTCAGGCACCGGCACCGGTCTCCTGCGTCCGCTCTGGTCAGGCTCGCCGAGCTCCATCCGGATGCATTCCACGCCTTTCACCTTTCCGTTCTCCGCGATAATCCTTTTGGGATTGCAGAGGTAGTGAAAGTCTACGCCTTCCTCTTCCGCCTCATGAATCTCTACCGGATCGGCGGGCATTTCCGCCTTGGTCCTCCGATAGACGAGGTGCACATCGGGTTTGCCGACTCTGAAAGAAGATCTCACGCAGTCCATGGCCACGTTGCCGCCGCCTACGACCACGACTTTCTTTCCTTCGGGATAGGGATCCTTTCCAAGGTTTATATCGAGGAGGTATTTCACGCCGGCAATAAAACCCTGATATCCGCTATCTTCGCCTTCCACACCCATAGGCGAGCTGCCGTGGGCGCCCACACCGATGAAGATGGCGTCGTACTCCTTCTGAAGCTGCGGAATGGTCACATCTTTGCCGATAGTCATATTGTAGCGGATCTCCACGCCTAAGGACTCTACGAACTTGCCCTCACCGGTCAGCACGGAGCGGGGCAGACGATAATCGGGGATACCTACCGCCGCCATACCGCCGGGTTCTCCCAGTTTCTCGAATACCGTTACCTGGTGCCCCATCTGAGCGAGGTAGTAGGCGCATGAGAGTCCGGCAGGCCCCGCGCCGATCACGGCCACCTTTTTGCCGCCCCGGGGTACTTCCCGAACGGGCTGCTCTACATTCTTCTCTATCTCATAGTCGGCGACAAACCGCTTGAGGCTCTTGATCGATATAGGATCATCGATATTTGCCCGCCTGCAATTCGATTCGCAAGGTCTGACGCAGACCCTGCCCAACGTACCGGCGAGGCATGTATTCTGCCGTATGGTGGCGAGGGAATCGGAGAATCTCCCTTCGGTGATATCTTCAACATATTTGGGTATATCGAGTTGGGTCGGGCACACGCTCATACACGGAGCGGTGACGGAAATTCTGTAATCGCCCGACGTGGCTTTTCGCCCTTCCTTGATCGCGCTTTCGAACTGGGGTCCGAAGAACTCGAGGGCCTGGAGCACGGGAATAAAACCGGTCTGCCCTATCTGGCATTTGGAGCCGTCCCGAATGGTAGCGGCAATTTCCCTTATCTTTCCGATGTCGCCCGCTTTGCCATTCCCCAGGGCCATAGCATTCAGGATCCCCCAGATGACCTTGCTCCCGATCCTGCACGGAATGCACCTGCCGCACGACTCCCTCTGAACCGATTCGGCGTATTTAAGGGACATGTCTACCATGTCCACATTCTCATCGCACAGAATGATGCCGTCCCAGCCCATGAATGCTTTCACGGGACCCCTGTCGAATTCCCCGGGGAGTTTCGCCTTCTTCAGGGGTTCATAGGCGTCTTTCCCTTTGCCCCTGTTGTCGATGATCTCGCCTTGCCATGAACTGAATAATACTTCTGCCATAATTAACCTTATTATTTGTCTATTTCGCCGAGCACCACATCAACGCTTCCGATGGCGGCTACTACGTCCGCCACTAACTGGCCGTCAATCATCTTTGGAATGGAAGCGACGTTGAGGAATGACGGCGGCCGGATCCTGACTCTGTAAGGCTTGCTCGTGCCATCGCTGATAATATAGAAGCCGAGCTCACCTTTTGATGATTCTATCGAGGCATATGCCTCCCCTTTCGGGGGCTTGATGCCGTCCGCCATGAGCTTGAAGTGGCGGATAAGGGCTGCCATATCCTTCTGAACCAATTCCTTCGCGGGCGGCACGAATTCGGGGGCCGCAGCATTGATGGGTCCCGACGGCAGCTTCTCCAAAGCCTGCATCACGATCCTCACGGACTGTCTCATCTCCTGCAATCTCACGAGGTATCGTTCGTACACGTCGCCTTTGGTGCCCAGAGGTATCTCGAAATCGAATTCATCGTAACTCGAATAGGGGTATGCCTTCCGCACGTCGTAATTTACGCCCGAAGCCCTGAGCACGGGACCTGTAACCCCGTAGCTTATAGCGTCTTCCGCGGAAAGGAAGCCTACGTTCTGAGTACGTTTTCTCCAGATGATGTTCTGGGTGAGGAGTGTCTCATATTCATCTATTCTACGCGGGAAATCCTCTATGAAGGTCTTCGCCGCCTCCATGAAGCCGTCGGGAAGGTCTTCCCTGAGCCCGCCGAAGCGGATATAGTCGGGCATAAGTCTTGCGCCGGAAACCGATTCCAGCACCTTGAGACAGTTCTCTCTTTCACGGAACCCGTAGAAGAAAAGCGTCATGGCCCCTATATCAAGGGCATGGGTGGACAGCCAGAGTATATGGGCGGCGATACGCTGCATCTCGCACAACATTACCCTGATGTACTGCGCCCGTTTGGGTATCTCGATACCCAGGAGTTTTTCCACGGCGAGGCAATAGGCAAGGTTATTCGACATGCCGCTTGTATAATCGAGTCTGTCGGTAAGGGGCTGCGCCTGCCAGTATGTCTTGGCCTCCATGAGCTTTTCCATGCCACGGTGGAGGTACCCGATGCGGGGCGTGCTTTTCACCACTGTCTCGCCGTCCAGCTCAAGGATGAACTGGAGGACGCCATGGGTCGCGGGATGCTGCGGCCCCATATTGATGGTCATATATTTTGATTCTGTCATCTACGCCTTTTCTTCCTTAAAGTGGACTGTAAAGGGCTTATCGAAGTCCTTTCCCTCCAGGGGAAAATCTTTCCTCAAGGGAAATCCCTCGAAATCGTCGTCGGTGTAAATTCTTCGAAGCTCCGGATGGTTGATGAAGCGTATGCCGAACATATCGAATGCTTCCCGTTCCAGCCAGTTGGCAGCATTCCAGAGGTCGCTTACTGTTTTGACGCCGTCCTCGCCGCAACGCGCCCGCACGGTGACCCTGCCGTTGTGAAGGAGAGAGCGGAGGATATAGACAATCTCGAACCTCGGCTCCTGGCCCTGCCAATCTATGGCGAAGAGCTCGACGAGCATTTGATAGGAGAGCTCCGGATCATCCCTCAGGAAGGTGAGCACCTCCCGTATCGATCCTTTGTCCAATGCGACTACAGGCTCGCCCATATTTATGGCGGTATGAATGATTTTTCGCCCGAAAACCTCTGAAAGTTTCTCGAAGACCCTGTTGCTGCTTATCATGCCCTCTTCCCAGGTAAAGTTATTAACGGCCTGTCTTTTAACGTCTCCTTCTGTATCTTCTTCTGAAGTTCCATAAGGCCTTTGAGAAGGGCCTCGGGTCTCGGCGGACAACCGGGAATAAATACATCGACGGGGATAATCTGGTCTACCCCCTGTACCACTGCGTAAGATCTGAAGATACCGCCCGATGAAGCACATGCCCCGAAGGCGATGACCCATTTCGGATTCGGCATCTGCTCATAAATTCTCTTGACCATAGGCGCCATTTTTTTCGTAAGGGTGCCCGCCACGATCATAAGGTCCGACTGCCTCGGCGACGGCCTGAACACTTCCGCCCCGAATCGCGCAATATCGTATTCCGCGGAGCTTGCGACCATCATTTCAAGGGCACAGCACGCAAGGCCGAAGGTCACCGGAAAGAGTGAATTCTTTCGCGCCCAGTTTATGATGTAATCAACGGGTTTAACTAATGAAGAATCTTCTATTCCCATTCTAACGCACCTTTTTTCCAAATGTAGATGTACCCGATAAAGAGGATGAGTACAAATACCATCATCTCCACAAAACCGAAGAGGCCGAGCTTCTTGGTCACCACAGCCCAGGGGTAGAGAAATATTACTTCTATGTCAAATACCAGAAAGAGCATTGCCACGATATAGTACCGAATGGTCATGATTCTGCGGGTAGGGCCGATCGTCGTGGTACCACACTCATAGGGTGCTAATTTGATCCTGTTTTGGGTTCGTTGACCGAGGAGATGGGAAGCCCCTATGATGACGGTGGCGATGATACCGGCAAGGCAGAACATCACGAAAATTGCTACATACTCAAACATAGCGAGAAGTCCTTTGTAGCCAGTTTTTTGAGCTAATCCAATTCACTTTAAAGATTTCTCAATTGTACAGGTTTAGTTATAAAATGTCTACACCAAATTGTACTCTTTTTCAAAAAAAGTGAAAAAAGTCACAAATACCCGAAAACATTAAATCCAGAAGAGATACCCCGCGAAATGTAGGAGTGAAAAAATTCACTTCCTTTCTCTGATCGGGCACTCGACGCAATGGAGCCCCTGCCCCGGCCTCCCCGGCTCGCGTGCGGTCCCGGACGCTGAACCGCTGCCTTGACGAGCCGTCCCGGGAAGATATATTATGGAGGAATGGGACGTCTTCCCGTGCTGTCGACGGATTGTCGAAGGGAACACCCGCTGTCCGCTTCCTGACCTGGAAGAGGTAATGGTCGCCGCGCCCTGCAATACATTCTCAAAGGAGGAGAAGATGCCTTACGTAAACATCAAAGTCACCAACGAAGGGGTCACCGCCGAACAGAAGGTAAAACTCATTAAGGGGGTAACGCAGCTCCTGCAGGATGTCTTGAATAAGCCGCCCCACACGGTCTTTGTGGTAATCGACGAGGTGGAGACGGACAACTGGGGCGTGGCAGGCGAGACTATTACCTCTCTCCGGCAAAAACAAAAATGATCGAAGCGACAGAAAAACAGCTCCCCTGAGGGCGGCTCCCAAGGGCTGCCTCCTTATGCCCCATTGGCTCGCACGCATGCTAAGGGACCGGAATGTGGTCATGCTCCTCGCACTCGGGGCGGGACTTCTCTGGGGAGATGGGGCCCGATGGGTGGAGCCTGCCGCGATTCCCGCCCTGGCAGTCATCATGACCATCGCTACCATCAACGTGAAGTGGGGAGCCTTCATCTCGGTTCGCGCCGTTCTGGCGCCTGCCCTGACAGGCATCGCGCTGACCTTCGTGGTTCAGGCCTTCTTTATGGCCGGGGCCGCTGCCTTATTCGTAACGAACGACGCCTTCCGCTCCGGTTTCTTTATCCTCGCGTCCGTACCCCCCGCGGTGGCCGTAATACCCTTCACCATGTTCGTGAAAGGCGACACCGCCTTCTCCCTGGCGGGAACGATAGGGGCCTATCTGGGGGCTCTCGCCATAGCTCCCCTCATGATGGTGGCGCTCCTCGGATCCGGCTTCATACACCCCTTGCGGATACTGATAATGTTTGGCGAGCTGATCGTGGCCCCCCTGATCCTGGCGCGCATTCTGGCCTCTACGGCGATACCCGCCCGGACCGGCAAATATTACGGCGCCGTCACCAACTGGGGATTTTTTATCATTATCTATACCATGGTCGGCCTCAACAGGGCCGTATTTCTCGACCACCCCCTCTCCATTCTGCCGGTGTGCTATATCGCCTTCGCGACTACCTTTCTTGTCGGCCTGCTTATCGAGCTTACGGGTAAATTCTTTCGCGTGCCCTCGGGAGTGCTCGCGAGTGCCGTGCTTCTCGGCACTTTCAAGAACTACAGCCTTGCAGGAGGTATCGCACTGGTATTTTTCACTCCCGAGACCATGGTGCCCGCCACTGTCTCTTCGGTAATCGCTATCCTTTATATCGTGTGGCTCGAGCTAAGGGCGAAGAGAAGGCCCCCGGATCCGGCGGCGGCCGGCCGCTGAGATGGGAAGGCGATCTTCACGTGAGACTGGAGCATATCCTCGGGCTCTGCTATAATGCAGCATACATTCACCTATTCATTCCATAAGGAGAGCAAGGCTAATGGCGGCAATAAAAAATCTGTGGACCCCTCGTAAGGCCGAAGGCACGTCAAAGGGGCTCGCGAGCCCACTCGAGGGGGAGACGGCGGATTTCGGGTTCAAAAAAGTGCCTGCCGGGGAAAAGACCCACTGGGTGCGCAACCATTTCGACACGGTGGCGGGCAAATACGATATGATGAATACCCTCCTCAGCTTCGGCATTCATTATCTCTGGAAGCGGAAAGCGGTGAACCTCCTCGGCCTTAAGCCCGGAGAGCGGGTCATCGACGTGTGCGGCGGCACGGGGGACCTCTCCGTCCTGGCAGTGAAAAAGGTCGGCCCTGCCGGTCACGTAGTCCTTTACGATATCAACCTGAAAATGATGGTGACCGGGAGGGGTAAAACAACCAACGCTCCGGCACGACGACAGATCGCATTCGTTCAGGGTGATGCCGAGTTGATCGCGTGTAAACCCGAGAGCTTCAACGTCGCCATGGTCGGGTTCGGTATCCGCAATGTCACCCATATGGAGGACGGCTTCCGGGAAATGCACCGGGTCCTGAAGCCGGGAGGGAGGTTTATGTGCCTTGAATTTTCCAAGCCCGCCTTCGGTCCTTTCCGTGCTCTCTACGATTTATACTCCTTCGCCGTAATGCCCCTTCTGGGCCTCCTTTTCGTAGGCTCCCGCAAGGCCTACACCTACCTGCCCGAGTCGATAAGACTATTCCCTTCCCCTGATGAGCTTTCACGCCTGTTAACACACATGGGATTTCGGGGGGTGGCATACCGGAGGCTTTCAAACGGGATAGCGGTAGTACATACGGGCATAAAGGCATAGCCCATGTTTTCTCCCCGCCGGCGTGTCAGCCGGCTTCCCTGTCACACCCGGCATTATTCCCCTTCTTTCGTCATATGTGACACTTTTATATGTCATATATGACGAATACCGGCCCACCCCCTGCCCAATCCCCGCTATCGTCTGATTCCCCGTCACGGCACACTTTGTGCAGTGCTTCGGAGAACGATACATATAGATGGACACCATTGCGTCCAGTCGCGCCCGCTCTCATAAAAATGAGACCGCAGAACATTCATTCGAAACAAATCAGAAGGAGGACTTAGAATATGGAGCATTTCCCCTGGTGGACGGAAGAACAGAAGAAACTGGCGGCGGAGCTGGAAGTCTTTGCCGAAGAGGTGATGGTGCCGCGGGACGCTGAAGCCAGATGGAAGAGAGAGTTCCCCTGGGACATCTTTGAAAAAATCGCGGCGAAAGGCTATACGGGCGTCGCGGTCCCCAAAGAGTATGGCGGCATGGGAATGGGCGCCACCGGGGCATGCATCGTGGTGGAGGCCTTCTGCCGCATGCCCGGTCCCGGACGCATCATGGTCGGGAATATGATCGGCGGTTTGCGCCAGATTATCGAGGCGGCAACGGAGGAGCAGAAAAAACGCTTTCTTCCACGGATTGCCCAGGGAGAGATCGGCGCCATCGTCATCACGGAGCCCTTCGCGGGAACAGATGCGGCGGGCATGGAGATGAGGGGAAGAAGGCAGGGGAATACATATATCCTGAACGGCAAGAAAAGGTTTATTGTCTCCGCGGGAGTGGCGAGCAGGTACTTTGTCTACGTGCGGACAAGCGACGACCCGGCGGCTATTGCGAAATACCGCCACCTCACCGCCTTTGTGGTAGAGAAAGGCGCACCGGGCTTCACCGTGGAAAAAATGAACGAGGTCCTCGGGTTCGAGAATATTCAGAATGGCGTTCTTGATTTCGACGACGTCGAGGTCCCCGTCGAAAACCGCATCGGAGAAGAAGGCGACGGATGGAAGATCATGACGGCGGGACTCAATTTCGAGAGGACCCTTATCTCCGCCATGACCCTGGGTTGGCAGGGGGAGATACTGAGGAATGCGGTTCCCTATTCTCAACGAAGGGTCCAGTTCAACAAACCGACCATCGATATCCCTGCCAATCAGGCCAAAATCGCCGACCTTATCATCCAGTTCAAGCTCTCCCGCCTCGCCACCTACTACACGGCCTATTTGTGGGACCTCGGCTGGGATATTACGGTCGAATCGAACGTCACCAAGGTATTCAATGTGGAAGGCACCATGCGATCGAGCCTTGACGGTCTTCAGATCATGGGCGGAGACGGCGTCACGCCTTTTTACCCTGCCCAGTCGATCATGGAGATCGCGAAGGTGGAGCATATCTCCGGCGGCACCATGGAAGCGTGCAGGCAGGTCGTCTTCAAGAGCGGCGTGAAACAGATGGACGGAGTGCTGAAAATGCGCCGCAGGGTCCCCCATCCGGAGCTGGGTGTGCCCGTGCCGGTCTCGGGCGCGCCGGAGAAGCGAAAGAACCCGGACAGCGCCGCCCTCCTTGCTATCCTGGCGGATGATTATAAGGTCAATCCCGGCCTCTTCATGAGCCGGGAAGATATGCTCCAGTACCTGGAGACGGATGATTCGGGTCTGGACGCGCTTCTCGTCGGTCTCGAGACAGAGGGCTCCGTCAAGCTCTATCGCACAAAGAAAGGCATCACCCTTGCGAAAGCCACTTATGACGGCCTCAAGAAGGCCTATCCCAAAGAATATTACCGCTGGTTCCCCGGGTGGATGGACGATATGAGAAAGTTTTAACCGAACCCCCTCGCACGTCAAAATCAGCCCCCCGATTGTCCGCCGCGGCTCGGCAAGGCCCATACTCCTTGACTTGTAACCCCGGTAGAATATATAATAAATGACTTTTACAGGGGGTGTAGCGTGCGAGATAAATACTGCGGACTGGTTACAAAAGAAGACATTGGAAAGATGATCACCCTCTCGGGCTGGGTGTTTCGCAGAAGGGACCATGGCGGACTCATTTTCGCCGATCTGAGGGACGTGAGCGGGATCGTGCAGATAGTCTTTTCTCCCGATATTTCACGGGAAGCCCACGAAAAAGCAGGAGACCTCAAACAGGAGTATGTCATCACCATCACGGGCAAGGTGGACCTGCGTCCCCGGGGTACGGAGAATCCCGGCCTGCCCACGGGAGAGGTGGAGATATATGTCGCCTCCTTTGAAGTATTGAATACATGCAAACCCCTCCCCTTCCAGTTGGACGAGGAAGAACCGAACGAGGCCCTGAGGCTCCGCTACCGTTACCTCGATATGCGGCGCGAGGAAGTGAAGAAGGCGTTCATCACGAGAAGCGTCGCATATAAGACCACGCGGGATTACATGGCAGCCAACGGTTTTCATGAGTTCGAGACCCCCATGCTCACCAAGAGCACCCCTGAGGGCGCGCGGGACTTCATCGTGCCGAGCCGGCTCAATCCGGGCAATTTCTATGCCCTGCCCCAGTCCCCGCAGTTATTCAAGCAGCTCCTGATGGTAGCCGGCTTTGACCGCTATTTTCAGATCGTCCGCTGCTTCAGGGACGAAGACCTCCGTGCGGACAGGCAGCCTGAATTCACTCAGATAGATATAGAGATGAGTTTTGCCGAAGTGGACGATGTCATCGCCATCGGGGAAGGCCTCACAAAGCATGTGTTTGAAGCGGTAACCGGCAAGACCCTCGAGACCCCCATCCGGAGAATGGCATATGATGACGCCATGGAGCGCTATGGCTCGGACAAACCCGACCTGCGCTTCGAGCTCCTTATGACCGACCTTACCGATATCTTCTCCGAGACCGATCTCGGCGTTTTCAAAAAGACGGTCGAGGATAAGGGCGCCATAAAGGCCCTTATACTGAAAGGCAAGACCCTCTCCCGTAAAGACCTGGACACCGCGGTCGATACGGCCAAGGAGATGGGGGCCGGCGGGCTCATCTGGATCCGTAAGGAGAACGACACTTTTCAGTCGCCCATAGTGAAGTACCTCAAGGATGCGGAGAAGGCAGCCATGGACGGCAGGATGGGATGCGCCAACGGCGACGTCCTTTTCATTATGGCGGGCCCCAGGAACAGGACCAATGAGCTCATGGGAAGGTTCCGACTCTACATCGGTGAAAAATACGGTCTTGTCCGCAAGGACCTCTTCGAGTTTCTCTGGGTCGTCGATTTCCCACTCCTTGAATATAGCGAAGAAGAGAAGAGGTTTATGGCGAGGCACCACCCCTTCACCTCCGCCACGCAGAGCGTCCGGGGCTTCGAAGGCGACCTCGAAACGATCAAGGCGAAAGCCTATGATCTCGTCCTGAACGGTATGGAAATCGGCGGCGGAAGCATCCGGATCTACAGAACCGACGAGCAGATGGCCATGTTCAATATACTCAACATTAAGGAGGCGGAGGCCACGGACAAATTCGGTTTCCTCCTCGAGGCGCTCGATATGGGGGCACCTCCCCATGGAGGCATCGCCTTCGGATTCGACCGTCTCCTCATGCTGCTCTTAGGGTTGGACAGCATCAGGGATGTCATCCCCTTCCCCAAAACACAGAAAGGCACCTGCCTTATGACCGGCGCTCCCTCGCGAGTGTCGCAAAGACAGTTGAACGAGCTGAAGGTGAAGACCGTCGCAGAGCAGGCGGGAGGCTAGGATGAAGAAGAAGCCGGGCTTCATCTTCAAGAACGTGTCACGGGGGACCAAATACCCTCTTATCGATGTGGAGGAGCCCGAGCTTTACCGCGAGATGTTCCCTTTTACCGAGGTGTGCAAGATAAAGTTCGATCACAAGATAGAGCTCATAGATCCACCCGAAGAGATTTATATTACCGATACCACCTTCAGAGACGGTCAGCAGTCGCGCCCCCCTTTTACGGCCGGACAGATCGAAGACCTCTTCGACTTTCTTCACCGCCTTTCAGGACCCAAAGGGGTAATACGGCAGAGCGAATTCTTTCTCTATACCGATAAGGACAGGGATGCCCTCGAGCGGTGCAGGGAGAAAGGCTATCGCTACCCGGAGATCACCGGCTGGATAAGGGCTAAAGAAGAGGACCTCCGGCTCGTGAAGGACTTGGGCCTCAAGGAAACGGGAATCCTCGCCAGCTGCTCGGATTACCACATATTTCTCAAATTGAAAAAGACGAGGTCACGGGCTTTCGAGGATTACATAAAGATCGTCGAAAGCGCAATCGAGCTGGGGGTCGCACCGAGAGTCCACCTCGAAGACGTGACGAGGGCAGATATATACGGGTTTTGCGTGCCTTTTGCCCAGGCGCTCATGAGTATTTCGGAAGATGCGAAGATCCCCATCAAGATCCGCCTGTGCGATACCCTGGGCATTGGGGTCACCTACCCCGGCGCGGCGCTTCCCCGGTCGATCGGAAAGGTAATACGGGCCATGATCGACGACGCGGGCGTTCCCTCGGAGCTTCTCGAATGGCACGGCCACAACGACTTCCATAAGGTGATCGTAAATAGCGTCAGCGCGTGGCTTTACGGCTGCGCCTACGTAAACGGAACCCTTCTGGGCATAGGGGAGAGAACGGGCAACGCCCCCATCGAAGGACTCGTTATGGAGTATATCAGCCTCATAGGCGACACGAACGGGATCGACACTCAAACCATCACGGATATCAGGAATTACTTCGAAAAGGAGCTGGGCCACCTCATCCCGCGAAATCAGCCTTTTATAGGAGTCGATTTTAATGCCACCTCCGCGGGGGTACACATCGACGGCATCGTCAAGAACGAGGAAATCTATATCCCCTTCGATACGGACAGGATACTGAACAGGCCCCTCACGATCAATATCACCGATAAATCGGGTCTCGCGGGCATATCCCACTGGGTAAACTCCCATTTTGCCTTAACAGGAAAAGACCGGGTCCCCAAGACCCATCCCGGCGTCGCCAAGGTAAACAAATGGATCCTGAAGCAATACGACGAGGGCCGGGTAACGGTAATCTCCGACAATGAGATAGAGCACCTGGTGAGGAGATACGTGCCCGAGATATTCGTATCCGAATTCCAGCTCCTCAAGAAGAGGGCCTACGACATGGCCGCTCACCTCATAGAGAGGTATATAGAGGATCCGGCTATCAAGAGCATGAATATCGAGAAGCAGGAAGAGACCCTGAGCACCATCGTCGAGGAATACCCGTATATACAGTTTGCCTACATCGTCGACAGTCAGGGCGTGAAAATTACGAAGAATATCAACCAGGTTTTCGACAGGGCGAAATACCATCGAATCGACCTCCATGAAGATTTCTCCGACAGGGACTGGTTTATCAACCCCTTAAAAAGCGGGAAAATCAATGTGACCGACATCTATTCGTCCAGGATCACCGGGGCCCTCTGCGTGACCGTGTCGGGCCCGATCAGGGATGAAGTCGGCGAGATCGTGGGCGTTCTCGGGTTCGATATCAAGTTCGAAGACCTCACGAAGGCCGAGGAGTAATTGAAACAGGAGCAATAATGGGAAAAACTTTAGCGGAAAAGATCCTGAGCATGAATACCGGGGCGGACGTGCATCAGGGGGACTATACCATAGTCAATGTGAATAAGATCCTCTTGCAGGACGGGACAGCCCCGCTTGCCATAAAGAAATTCGAGTCCATGGGTTTCAAGACCCTTTTCGACGGCGACAAGATTACGTTTTTCATCGATCACGGGTCGCCGAGCCCGAGAATGGAGCTTTCCAACGACCAGGTCGCCATACGGAATTTCGCCGCCGCCTATGGGGCAAAGGTCAGTGAAGTGGGTGAAGGGATCTGCCACCAGGTGATGTCGGAATATATGCTTTCCCCGGGAGAGGTCCTGGTGGGCGCAGATTCTCACACCTGCACCGGGGGCGCGCTGTGTGCCTTTTCCACGGGAATGGGCTCGACGGATATCGCCGTAGCCATGGGACTCGGAAAGACATGGATGAGAGTTCCCGAAACCCTCAGATTCGACATCAGGGGCCCCTTTCCCTCCTCAGTATTGGTCAAGGACTTGATTATAAAGATTATAGGGATGATCTCCGCTGACGGAGCTACGTATAAATCGATGGAATTCAGCGGGGATACGATAGACCACCTTGGGGTGGAAGAGAGGATGACCATATCCAACATGGCAGTCGAGGCGGGGGCGAAGTGCGGCCTTTTCCCTTCGGACATCATGACCTATCTCTATCTCAAGCAGATG
>DASXUJ010000137.1 GCA_036504895.1 Syntrophorhabdaceae bacterium | reverse complement strand
TCGAGTTCTTTGGAGGGGAAGTATCTTTTCTGCTCATCATCGTACTCCACATAACGATCGAGGCCGAAATCCTTCGCGAGGGAGAGGATATAACCCTCCATATCATCGAAATCGGTTTCAGCCGAATCATCTTCAGCGGATTTCACCATCCACCCACCGAGATAGACGGCCTTCAGCAAAAGCTCGAATTGTTCCGGAGTCAAATCAATTTTCATAGCCACCTCCGTAATATTTATCTTTAATGGACCACACATGTGCTTAAAAAAGGCGGCCCGGACATGAGGGCCCGCCGTCGGATCATCGGGGTCCCTGCCTGTCGCATTTCTCGCCCTGCCTCAGTGATTGGAGTATTCTCCTCAGCGCTTCCGCGTTTGTTCGTGCCTGGTAATAGTGCTGGCCCACTCGGTAAGATATCTCGATGAGAATCACAAAAATGAAACCGAGGAAGATGAGAGCGCCATAGCGTTCGGGAACGGTGACGGCGACGCATATGAGGGCCACAAGGGCAAGCCAGTAATGCACCATGCCGGGTCTTTTTGGCCTGGCACTCAACGGCTCGTTTTCTGCCCCATCCTCGTAAAGACCCTCCTGCCTCATTCCGGGCGGCTGGGCCTGTCTCATATGGGCCTGCCCGGGGGCCTGCTGGCCGGTAGTCCTGCGGCCGGACAAAGGGGCTTCCGCCTTGTCGGGCTGTTCGGATGTCCTGCTTATCGGCCCTTGCCCGACACCTCTGTAGGCCGGCGGATTATCCTGCAGTGTCTGTTTTACAGGTTCGGGCGCCGATCTCACAGGTTCTTTCGGGGCCTTGGCCTCCTCCTCCCTCGAAGAATCATCTCGGCGATCTGCCTTCGCAGGCGCTTCCGCAGTCGTATCACGAATCCAGCTCAGTTTACTTTCCGTAAGGAGCGGTTTATTTCCCATCAGATCCTCCCCTCTTAATGATCTCTTTGCACAGGCTCATATAGTCCGCCGCACCATTGCTTTTCGGCGCATAATCGAATATGGGGAGACCCTTGGTCGGCGCCTCTGCAATCGCGACATTTTCCCTTATCATTGTCCTGAAAACCGTTTCGCCGAAATATTCCTTTATTTTATGGACTACTTCCCTGTTGAGTTTCTTTCTCCTGTCAAACCTGGTGCAGATGATCCCTGAGACGCCAAGGTTCCTGTTGAGCCTTTTCCGTACGATCTCCACCGTCTCCATCAGTTTGCCTATCCCCTGGAGGGCGAGGTATTCTGTCTGGAGGCAAATGAACAGCTCCTTTGCGGTGGTGAGGGCATTTAGAGTAAGGAGCCCCAGCCCGGGAGGGCAATCCATCAGGACGAAATCAATTCCTTTTATCCCTTTCAGGCATTCTTTCAGGATCGACTCTCTTCCGGGCACGGAGGCGAGCTCAATTTCAGCCCCGGACAGATCGAGAGTGGAGGGGATGATTTTCAGATTCTTATGGTTATTCATGGTCAGTGTGACATCGGCCAGTGACGCCTCCCCTTTAAGGAGGTCGTAAATAGATTTACCCAATTCGTGTGCCTGCACTCCAAGGGAATAAGTCATGTGCGATTGGGGGTCCATATCGATGAGCATCACTTTCTTGCCCAGCAGGGAGAGACCTCTGCCCACATTGACCGTGGCGGTCGTCTTGCCCACTCCTCCCTTTTGATTGATGACTGCTATAACCCTCATGCTGCCCCCTATTTCCCGTCTGAAAGTATGTATACCGATTTTCCTGCGAACCCCACCCTTCCTATTCTACCATTTTTAGTCCTGAGATTATATATTTATGAATCAAATACAATTAATTGCCCCTCTGCCTTCGCCGGGCGGCGCTGCCGCACAATTCCTTGACTTTTGATCTTTCTGTCATGTAATTTACGGTATGGACGGCCGGTTTTTACCTTCTGCACAGGGAACTCACGATGCAACTGAAGCAGGATGGCGGTTCATTTTCAGAGACCGGAAGATGCTGCTAATTATAAATGGCGAAGCCCTTGCGGTGCCGCTCGTGAAAGACTCCCGGGACCTGGGAGTCGATCCCGTGTCCGAGAGGTTCATCGGAATTCTCGACGGGGTGCCCTGTTATGGTGTGGAAGCCGGGGGCGGCGAGGCTCCCGCGGGAGGATCATGGCACGGTCTCAGGTCCCTCTACGGCCGCATCGATGGGTTGACCCATAAAATCGCCATGAGGGCCATCCACCTCCTTGAATGGGAGAAGAACGAGCATTACTGCGGGCGGTGCGGCTCCGAGACAGTAAACAAGGCCGAGGTCATTGCAAAAGAGTGCCCCCGATGCGGACATACTGTTTTTCCCCGAATTTCCCCGGCAGTGATTGTGCTGGTCCAAAAGGAGGGTAAGGTCCTCCTTGCGAGGGCAACTCGTTTTGCCGAACGGATGTACAGCGTGCTTGCCGGCTTTGTGGAGCCGGGAGAATCACTGGAAGAGACCGTGATGAGGGAGATCGAAGAAGAGGTTGGAATAAAGGTCAAGAATATACGGTACTTCGGAAGCCAGCCATGGCCTTTCCCCGATTCGCTCATGATAGCCTTTACCGCCGATTACGAGAGCGGTGAGATCGCGATCGACGGCGTCGAGATAGAGGAAGCGGCATGGTTCGATCCGGACCAGCTGCCCCGCATTCCCGGGAGGATAAGCGTGGCCCGAAAGCTGATAGACTGGTTCGTGGAGGCCCGTATGAAAAAGCCGGCTGCAGGCGCGGTCGTGGAAAAGAGTTACGGCCCTGATGAATGAACCGGCAGGAAGAGGCGGAATGAAAGCGGTTGTCTGGAATGAAAAACTTGAATTCCCGAAAGATTTTCCCGTGCCCGTACCCCGGGAAGGCGAGGCCCTCATCAAGGTGCGCGTGGCGGGGATATGCAATACGGACCTCGAGATCTTCAAGGGCTACATGGGGTTCAAGGGTATCCCGGGCCATGAGTTCACCGGAATCGTGGAGCGCGTCGCGGGGGGACCGGACGACCTTATTGGCAGACGCGTGGTGGGGGAGATCAATTGCTCCTGCGGTGTCTGCTCTTATTGCCTTCAGGGCATGAAGAGCCACTGTCCCCGCAGGACCACCCTCGGGATTGCAGAGAGGAACGGCGCTTTTGCAGAATACCTGACCCTTCCTGCGATCAACCTTCTGGAGGTGCCTCGGGGGCTTTCCGATGAAGAGGCGGTTTTTACCGAGCCTCTGGCCGCAGCCGTGGAGATTACCGACCAGAATCACGTGAAGCCCACGGACCGGGTGCTCGTGATGGGAGATGGAAAGCTCGGCCTTCTCTCGGTTTTTGTCCTCTCCTTAACCCAGGCTCATGTGACCCTTGTGGGAAAACACGGGTGGAAGCTCGATATCGCACGAAAAGCGGGCATCGAGGCGATTTCCGTCGATCACCTTCCTCCTGACGAAAAATACGATATGGTGGTGGAAGCTACGGGTCGGGCGGAGGGTATCGGGGAGGCGCTCGTCCGGGTGAAGCCCAGGGGGACCATCATACTGAAGAGCACGGTCGCCGGTGGGAACTCAATAAATCTGACACCCATAGTCATCAATGAGATCAAGGTAATCGGGTCGCGCTGCGGCCCCTTCGGACCGGCCCTGAGGGCTTTGTCTCAGGGGTCTGTGGATGTAAAGCCTCTTATCTCGGGCATCTATCCTATTGAAAAGGCACGGGAAGCCTTTGAGGCTGCACGCACCCAAGGGGCGCTCAAGATCCTCCTCGATTTTAGAGAAGAGTGAACCGGGAGAGGACATCCGGCGCGGCGGCAGCCCTGGAAGCACAAAGAGCGCTGATGAGGAACGCGGCGGCCGCGGCAACGAGCACCATGATGCACATCCCCCTGAAACCGATCCTGTCGTCTCTTATCGTCATCTCTTTCCTCCCACACTCCTTATTTTGCCGCAAGGAATCACGGCGCCATGGTATTATCGGCACCTTCGGTGCGTCCATTAAGGGCGGATTGGGGGTATATCCGATGTATCAGGCAGACGCCGGTGGTACCAGGAGAACAGCGTCCGACGGAGGGCTATGCTTTCCCTATATCGTGGCCCGGAGTGTTCCGGAATATCTCTTCCAGATCGGAGAGGCTTGATTCGTCCCCCCTCTCCATTTCTCCCACCCGCGCGTCATAGGCTTTTTCGAGTTGAGGGAGGAGAAGTTTCGCCTCCGGGGTGGTTTCGACCCGTAGGTCGATCATACGCATCTGCTCGCGGGCTTTCTCAAAATCTTCTCCGGCTATGGGGATATTATAAAGGGTGCTCAAAAGCTCCAGGAGCCTGAGCTTCCCCTGGTGGTCCTCGTCAACGGCCACATACTGGGGCAGAGAGACAATAAATACGGCCGCGTCGATGCCTGCATCGGCAGCTTCTTTGGTAATAAGATTAAGCAGTGATGAAGGCCCCCGATAGGTGATGGGCGCCGCCCCTGCCCTGGCCACGTCCTCCCGGCCGCCGGCTCCCATGCCGTAACCGCTCACGAGCAGCGGCCGCGTATGGGGGACAGCGTCGTACATGCTGCCGAGGAGCACGTACCTGCTCGCTTCCACTGCCTTGAGAAGTTTCATTACTGAGGCAATATAGACCTCGGCGAGATTATGGGGCTCCAAAAGGCGCAGCAGAAGAAGATCGTTTTCTCCCTCCCTTTTCGCACGATAAATCGTGGTATTGGGGACGGCCATCCCTCGGATGCCCTCTTCGAGGTCTATGACCGGCCTGTAACGGGTAAAATCATAGAATCGGCCCGGCATCGCCAGTTCCCCCCACCTTCGGGCCCCGTAGCGCTCTTTCAACTCCTTGAGGAGCAGGCTGCCCACGTTGTTTACGTCGATCCATGGCCGGAGAACGGCCAGGACCAAGGGTCTCCTGCACTCTTTTGCGGGCCCGGATAATCGAAAAGCGCCGAGTCTCACCATGGTACCTCCCTGTCGGCCTCAACTCCTGCCGATTTCCGCGAATGCGGTCCGCCTCTTTTTGATAAAGGTATAAGATTCGGCGTCTCTTGTCAATTCCACCTTTGGGGGAAAAGAAAGGGGAGTATTGAAACAGCCGGAGGTATAATGGTATAAAACTAAAGAAAGCGCAAAGGGTCTTTCATAACGATCCAATGCAGCCGGGAGGACGGATGGAGCTACTGAGAAGGCTGGGCAGACATAATCTCGCCCTCGTAGGGGTAATTATCCTCGTCCCCATGTTCTTCTGCGCCTTCTTCGCGCCCCTCATCTCTCCTCATGACCCCGTCCAGCCGGACCTGAAACAGATTCTCGCGCCCCCCTCCTTTTCCCACCCCTTCGGAACCGACACCCTGGGAAGGGATGTCTTTTCAAGGGTGGTTTACGGGAGCAGGATCTCCCTTCTCGTGGGATTCGTCTCCGTGGGGATCGCGACCCTCATAGGGATTCTCATAGGGGCGGTTTCAGGCTATTACGGAGGGATAATCGACGAGGTGATCATGAGGTTCGTGGACCTTATGATGTGTTTCCCCACCTTCTTTCTCATCCTTGCCGTCATCGCACTTCTCGAGCCGAGTATATGGAATATCATGATTGTCATAGGCCTTACCAACTGGATGGGCATTGCGAGGCTCGTCCGGGCCGAGATATTGAGCATAAAAGGCAAAGAATATGTACTTGCGGCGAAAACGCAGGGTTTCTCGGAATTCAGGATCATCTTCCGCCATGTGCTGCCGAACGCCCTTTCCCCTGTCTACGTGGTGGCGACCCTGGGTATCGGGGGGGCCATTCTTACGGAATCTGCATTGAGCTTCCTGGGCATCGGGGTTCAGCCGCCCACGGCAAGCTGGGGAAATATCCTTACCGCAGCGAAAGACAATATAGAGGTCGCCTGGTGGTTGAGCCTCTATCCGGGGCTCGCCATATTCCTGACCGTAATGGGATATAATCTCCTCGGGGAAGGGCTCAGGGATATATTCGATCCGAGGAGACGCTATCAGCTCAGATAGGCGGACCCTTGTGTCGCGCTCCTTCGCAGCCTTGGGGGGGTAACAAAAATGGCCGGAGAACGAAATAGAGAGCCCGCCCGGATCGGGACCAGGATTTACCAGGTCAGCGGACCGGGCATCACCGACCCCAGGGACTGCGTTTCCTACCTTTTGGACCTCGGGGAGCTTGTCCTTATCGACTCGGGGGCGGGTATGCGGCTAGAGCGTCTTATCGGGAACATCGAGAAGCTGGGTTTCGATCCCGCCCGCATCTCCACCATCATCCTCACCCACTGCCATTTCGATCATATAGGCGGGGCCGCCAAATTAAGAAAGCGTCTCGGTTGCCGCCTTGTCATGCACGCCCTGGATGCGGAGCTTTTGGAAGCCGGCGACCAGCGGATGACCGCCGCGTTCTGCTTCAAAGTATATCTTGAGCCTTTCTCCATAGACCTTAAACTCTACCAGGAGGAAGAACGGCTCCCCGTGGGCGGATATACGCTCACGTGCCTCCATACGCCCGGCCATACGCCCGGCTCCATCTCGGTTCTTGCGGAAATAGACGGCAGGAAAATCCTTTTTGCCCAGGACATCGGCGCTCCCCTGCTCAAGGAGTTCGACTGCAATCCTTTTGCATGGGTCGAATCGGTGGAAAAACTCTATACCCTCCACGCGGACGTGCTCTGCGACGGCCACTCGGGCGCATACGAGCCGGACACACAGGTTCAGGAGTATCTGAAGTATTGCATCCGCTCCCAATATGAACAGGGATATCTCCCGGTCCAGGGATAGAATGAGATCTGAATCTGTTATTCCCCGAGGGTAATCCTACCATCCCAAAAAGGACGGTAAAAGGTGATTATATGAACGGCGCATTATCATTGTTGACGACGGCCCGCGAGGGAGGCATCGAAATCTGCTTCGCCAATCCGGGTACCACGGAAACGCCTCTGGTTGCGGCCCTCGACCGCATTCAGGGGATTAAGCCGGTGCTGGGACTTTTCGAAGGGGTCTGTACGGGCGCGGCTGACGGATATGGGCGCATGAGAGGCGTCCCGGCCATGACCCTTCTCCACCTGGGCCCGGGTCTTGCGAACGGCATCGCCAACCTGCATAATGCGAAGCGCGCCCGGAGTCCTGTAGTCAACGTAATAGGCGAGCACTCCACCTGGCACCGCGGTGCCGATGCCCCCCTCGAAATGCACATCGAGCCCCTTGCCGCGACCGTATCCGGTTGGTTTAGAACATCTGCTTCTGGAGAGGAATTATCTTCCAATATGGCGGAGGCTATCTCCGCCTCCATGCGGGGACAGGTGGCAAGCCTTATCGTTCCCCATGACCTTCAGCTCGAGCAACTGAAGGTCAAGACGATTGTCAGGCCCCATGTCGCTCCCGATCCGCCCGATCCGGAGTTGATCCAAAGGGCGGCGGCCAGGTTGAGGGAATCCCGGCGCTGCGCGATTATCCTTGGGGGAGGGGCACTCCTTGAACCAGGCCTCAGGCTCGCGGGCCGCATTCAATATCTCACCGGATGCGATCTTTTGATGAGAAATTTTCCGGGCCGTGTAGAACGAGGCATCGACCTGCCGTCGGTCACCCGGATCCCCTACTTCCCGGAGGCTGCCATCCCGGTCCTGGCTTCCTATGAGACTATCGTGCTCGCAGGCGATACGGAACCGGTCACCTTTTTCGGATACGAGGGCATCGAAAGTCGCCTTTTGAGGAAAGACCAGGAAAAGGTAAGGATTTCCTGGGATACCCGCAATATCGTGGAGGCTCTCGAGCTTCTCGTCGGGGAGCTCGGGCAGGCAGGTCAAAAGGCAGGGGCAGCGCGAGGGACGCCGAGGCACGTCGAGAGGCCTGAAGTGCCTGAGGGGAGTCTCACCGCCGAAAGGATATGTCTTACCGTGGCAGCCCTTCAACCGGAAGGGGCAATCATCGTGGACGAGGGGCTGACCACCGCCTTTTCCTACTATCCCCTTACCGAAAACCTGCCGCGCCACAGCCTCCTGTACGTGGCGGGAGGCGCCATCGGGTATGGCATGCCTTGTGCGGCGGGAGCGGCATTCGCGTGCCCGGAGAGGCCGATCATAAACATCCAGGCCGATGGAAGCGCCTTCTATACACTCCAGGCCCTTTGGACGCAGGCGCGGGAGGGGCTCAATGTCACCACCCTTATCTGCTCCAACAGGCGCTATCAGGTGGTAAGAGTAGAGCTCGAACGGGCGGGCATCTCCAAGCCGGGCCCCGCGGCCCTGACCCTCTCGGACCTCGGTAATCCTCCTGTCGATTGGATGAAAATTGCGGAAGGTTTCGGTGTGCCCGGAGTCTCGGTGGAAACCGCCGGTGAATTGGCCCGGGAACTGGGCAGAGCCCTTCATGAGCCGGGACCTCATCTCGTGGAGATGGTAATGAGCAGTTGAAAGGGGCTTGCAGTTGAAGGGGGGCTCGCGTCGCCCCCTCCGATAGCGAAGCTATCGGAGCCTCCCCTTCTCGCTCGCGGTGCGAGCTACGTCACGCGGGGATGACTGTGCAAGCCCAGCGTGTGCCGGGATTCACGCTTGGCTTCCATCGGGACGAGCATACCCCTTTCTCGCTCCTTTGCGGGCCTACTGATTACCGGAGCATGGCACTACATGTCTTCAACGCATTACACGCATTAACGCTTTACACACATCACACGCTTCAACGCTTTACACGCTTTTACTTCAGTGCTTTCAGCTCTGCGGTTGCGAGGGCTATTCTGGCGGAGGCCAGTTTCTTGAATTCTTTTTTTGTCTTGGGCCCGTCTCCGGAGGCTATTGCTTTCAGCAGGTCGCCCCACAGCTCCGCGACGTCGAGGAGTTTATAGTAGTCAAGGAACTCCTTGAGATGGGCCAGGACGATCTTACCTGTGATTATGGGGTGGTTGTTGGTGACATTCGCATCTTTGAACCGTGTGCCGTGCTCCAGCTCCACATTGAGGCCTGCGAGAAATTCATCAAGATCGATGTTCATCTTTTCCGTGTTGACCTCGGCGAGGATTTTAGAGGCCTCCTCGGGAAGGGCCTTCGCAGTCTTGAGACGGGACCAGTCCCTGATGCCAAGTTCCTTGCAGACTCTTTTCACTTCAGATGAGGTGATGTATTCCGGAAGCTCCATGAACCCTCCTTTTACGCATTCGTAGTACCGGGGTCCTCCCCGGCACATTCATTGTAACAGCATGGGCAGAAGGTTACAACATGAGAAAGGGCGGGAATAGGATCAGGGTTCACCCGCGCCCGGCATTCAACCGCTCTGTCCATTTTACGAGGGCTACGACAAGTTCTCCTATTTTGTCCCGCGTCACCTGATCCGTCAGACGTCCGTCGGCATCCACTTTTTTGTCGGCGAAAGGCACCATCACTTCTGGCTGGTTGAGGGGATGCATATTGACGAATACCATGGACTGACGCAGATGGTATTGGGATCTCGCGGTGGCGATCATGCCGACGGAAGCCCCCATAATCGCCACCGCCTTTCCCTCCCAGGCGTTGTCGCCGTAGGGGCGGGAAGCCCAGTCGATCGCGTTTTTCAATACCCCGGGCATGGAGTAGTTATATTCCGGCGTGGCGATCAGGATCGCATCCGCGGCCCTTATCTTCGCTTTAAACTCTTTTACCTTATCCGGGGGTTCCGCCTCCAGGTCCTGATTGAAAGGCGGGATTCCCTCGAGGTCGAAAACCTCTATCTCCACCCCAACGGGGGTGGACTCTACGGCTGTTCTTAAAATTGCCTTATTGAAAGACTGTTTTCTCAGGCTCCCCGCAAAGCCGAGGATTGAGAATAGGGTTTTCTTTTCCATATGTCCTCCGGTGTGGGTGTGACAGGAAAATCAGTCACTTCCGTTTTCTTATATAAGCATCGATTGGGTGGATTTCAACCGTGTATACAAGAGCCGTATACAGCCAGAACCTCGTCAATACTTGCATTTCAACTTAATTACTTAAGAAGAACAATATCTTACCGAAAACATATTCAAGGGAGGCGTTATCCATCATATGGCAATCCCAAAACAAAACAAAATCAAAGGAGGATGTATTATGAGAAAAACGTGTTCGATTCTGATGGGGGTATTCTTTTTTGTAATGTGCGCCTGCTTCGTGGTCCATGCTTCGACTCTTGAAGAAGCAAAGGCGATGGTCGATAAGGCGGATGCCTATATGAAAGCAAACGGGAAGGACAAGGCGATTGCCGAGTTCAATAACCCCAAGGGGCAGTTTGTAAAGGGCGATCTCTATATCATTGCCCAGGATTACGATGGGATCATGCTCGCGAACGGGGGAAACCCGAAGCTCGTCGGTCAGAACCACTTTGGGTTAAAAGACTCGAGCGGTAAATCCTTCGTGAAAGAGATGATCGAAGTGTCGAAAACAAAGGGCAGCGGCACGGTCGAATATAATTGGACCAATCCCGTGTCGAAGAAGATTCAGCCGAAAGTCACCTATCTCAAAAAAGCGGACGCCGGCAACTTCTACATCGGTTGCGGCTTCTTCAAATAATCACCCGAGGGGCTGCTGAAGGGGAGGGAGGCCCCTTCAGCAGCCCCTCGCTTTTGCTTCCTGCCCTTCCCCTCAGATTAATCTTTCATACCTATTTGATATCCCGTCTGAAGATAAGTAGAATAATGGAACAGCCTCTCACGAGAACCGGTACCGGGAGGGGCGATATCGACAACATGGAGGAGAGAGTATGGAGCCGGGGCGAAAATATCGGTTTACCTGGGATCTCCTGGGGGATCTTAAAACCGGCAGGCCTAACCTGGGAAATCAGACCAGCGTTGAAGTCTACCGGTTGATGCAATTCACTTTCCGGGACGTGGCAGAGAAGCAATTGGGCGTAGAGAAGGCCGACCTGCTTTTCCGGGAGGCCGGTAAACTCGCAGGGACGCAATTCTACGATCATGTGCTCGGCTCGGTGACACAATTCAACGAACTGGTCGGACGACTGCAGAAGGCGTTCAAGGAGATGGGGATCGGTATTCTCCGTATCGAAGAGGCTGATTCAAAGAACCGGTCCTTTCATCTCACCATTTCGGAAGATTTGGATTGCTCGGGTCTTCCGGAGCTCGGATATCAGATATGCGTCTATGACGAAGGTTTTATCGCGGGCTTGCTTGAAAGGTTCTTTGGCGAAACCTTTAAGGTGAAGGAAGAGGAATGCTGGTCCACCGGGGACCGCATGTGCAGGTTTGTCGCACAAATCTCGGATTGATGCTCCGACAGCGAAAAGGAGCATTGCCCATCGGAATAGGGGAGCGACTGAGGAGGATCGCACCAGATGGTAAAAGATGTCCTTAAAGAGCTGAGGGCGCTACTCGACGTAGCCATCGAATCGGAACACGAGGAAGATGCGGTGCGCCTCAGGGAGGGTCTTGAGGCAGCCCTTATTCATATCAAGACGGATGATTCATGGGCCGGCGATACGCAGGACCTCGACCTCATCATCGGGGCGTGGCGCCGCGGTACTGTCCCGCCCGGGGTTCCGGATGTGGGAGAAAGCGCGGAGAAAGCAAGCGCCGGACTGATCCGGGATATCCTTGCCGTTCAGGAGTTTGCCCTTGCCCTGTCGAAAGGCGATCTTTCAAGACCTCTTCACGCAAAAGGGGCCATGGTGGGAAGCCTCAAGACATTGCAGGCAAACCTCCGTCATTTGACCTGGCAGACCCAGGTAATTGCGAAAGGGGATTTTTCCCAGCGCGTCGACTTTATGGGCGATTTCTCCGAGTCCTTTAATCTCATGGTCTCGAGTCTGGCCGACATGCGCGATGCTCTGGAGCAGGGGAAGCGCGAGATAGAGATGAGGGTTGAGGAACGCACCGAGGAGCTGAGCCGCGCATACAAGGTACTGAGGGCCGAGACTCAAGAGCGCCAACGGGTAGAGAAGGAGCTCCGCCGGGCCCAGAAACTCGAAGCCCTCGGAACTCTCTCCGGCGGCATCGCCCATGATTTTAACAATATTCTCGCGGGCATCATAGGCTTCACCGAGATGGTGCTCGACCAGACGCCCTCCGACGCCCCGACGCGACGCAAGCTGGAGCTCATCCATAAGAGCGGGGTCAGGGGCCGGGAGCTGGTGAAGCAGATACTTGCCTTCAGTCGCGGGGCCAATCCGGAAAAGCGGCAGATTGCACTGGGCACGCTTATAGAGGAGTCACTGAGGCTCCTCGGGCCGGTCCTTCCCCCCGGAACCGAGATCAGGAAGAATGTCTCATCCGTGAGAGAGACTATTTCCGTTGACCCCGACCAGGTGCACCAGGTAATCATGAACCTTTGCACGAATGCCGCCCACGCAATGCAAGGTAAAGAGGGTCTTATAGAGGTTGGTCTCGCAGACCGGGAGCTCGCTGATCCCGAAGCTTCCGCCTTGGGGCTGAAGGAAGGCCCTTATGCTGAAATTTCTGTGAGGGATACAGGCTGCGGGATTGAGAAAGAGTCGCTTGAAAAGATATTCGATCCCTTCTTTACGACCAAGAGGCCGGGGCAGGGAACGGGTATGGGGCTGTCGGTGGTCCATGGCATCGTGAAAGGACATGGCGGCTCGATTACCGTGCAGACTGAACCCGGTGAAGGCTCCATTTTTCGTGTGCTCCTGCCGGCCTCCGCCGTGAATGCGGGAGCCGTGGACGCCGTACCGGGGAGAATTGAAAGAGGAAAAGAAAGAATACTTTTTGTCGACGATGAAGAGGAGCTCGTGGAGATGAACGGGGCGAGACTTAAAAACCTCGGTTATAAGGTTGAGAGTCACTCGGACCCCGCGGCAGCGATTGACGCCTTCCGGTCAAATCCCGCTTTCTTCGATCTGGTGATTACGGATTTCGCCATGCCTGACATGACAGGTATCGAATTCGCGCGAAAAATCCACGAAATCAGGGCCGATGTGCCGATCCTTCTCTTTTCGGGTTTTAACCAGCGGGTGGACGCGGGAACTATGGAAGAGGCGGGCATCAACGCATCACTCGACAAAACAGCGAACAAGGGTGAGCTCGCTGCCGCCGTGAGACGGGTTTTAGGAGCCTGAAGGTAAAAGAAGTCGGCCCCTATACTGCCGCCTCATCGAAGTCGCCGGTCCTGATCCGGACCGTCCTTTCCACGGGCAGGACGAATATCTTCCCGTCGCCCTTGTGGCCCGTGTGGGCAGTACGGATAATCGCGGAGAGGATCTCTTCCACCTGGTCGTCATTCGCGATAACCTCTATTTTAACTTTCGCCACATATTCGATCAGGTCCTCCACGAATGTGTGAGGCGCCCCTTTCGCCCTCCCCCGTCCGAATCCCTGCACTTTGGTGACGGTCATGCCCGGGAAGGCGGGGATATTCTGGAGCGCCCAGGCCACTTTTCCAAGCATAAAAGGCTGGAGTATCGCTACGATCTCTTTCATCGGCCCTCCTCGTACTGGCTTATTTTATACGTCTTCATGTTCCCTGCTTTCCTTATCCTCCTGTCCTTCTTCAAACCACTTGTAGAAGGTGGGGAGCACGACGATGGTGAGAAGCGTGGAAGTGATCAATCCGCCCACCACCACCACCGCGAGAGGCTTCTGTATTTCCGAGCCGATTCCCGTTGAGAGGAGGAGAGGGACGAGGCCGAGGAGCGTCACGGACGCCGTCATGAGAACAGGTCTCAGTCTGAGCTCCGTGCCCTTTCGTACCGCCGCCTCCAGTGCCATGCCCTCCCTTCTCAATTGGTTGAGGCAGGAAACCAGTACGATGCCGTTCAAGGCAGCCACACCGAAAAGGGCGATGAACCCCACCGATGCGGGTACGCTCAGGTACTGGCCCGAAAGGAAGAGGGCCACAATCCCTCCGATCAATGCAAAGGGGATATTCAGGATGATAAGCAGGGCATTTCTCACGGAATTGAAGGTGAAGTAGAGAAGAAGGAACATGAGGAGCAGGGTTATGGGCACGATAATGACGAGACGCTTCATGGCGCGCTGCTGGTTTTCGAACTGGCCGCCCCACTTGAGGGTATATCCGACGGGCAGTTGGACCCGGGCGGCGATTTTTTCCTGCGCCTCTTCCACAAAGCTCCCCATGTCCCTGTCTCTCAGGTTGCACTCGATGACAATCCTTCTTTGCCCGTTTTCCCTGCTTATCTGATTGGGTCCTTCAATAAGGGAGAGGTCAGCCAGTAGGTTGAGAGGTACTCCCCGGCCTTCCTGGACCGGGACGAGGAGCTTGCCGATCGCCTCGGCATTATTCCGTTTTTCTTCGGGGAAGCGGATCCTGACTGCAAATCTCCGGTCTCCCTCCAGGAGCTCCGTGGGCCGGCCGCCCCGTACCGCGGTCTCTATGATCTCCTGTACGTCCGATATATTGATGCCGTAACGCGCCGTGGCCTTCCGGTCGAAATCGATATTGAGGTAAGGCTGTCCGGAGACCTGTTCGATCCTCAAATCAGCCGTCCCCCTGACGGCGGACATGATCTTTGCGATTTCTTCCGCCTTCTCTTTGAGCACGTCGAGGTCATCGCCGTAGATCTTTATGGCGATCTGCGATTTTACCCCCGAGATCAGCTCATCCACCCTGAGCGCGATGGGTTGGGTGAAATTGAATCCTACGCCGGGCATCGACGATTCGAGGCGCTCCCGCATTTTGGCGATAAGGCCCTCCTGGGTCTTCGCGGTCTTCCACTTGGAGCGGGGTTTCAATGTGATAATAGGGTCCGAGATTTCAGGGCCCTGGGGGTCGGTGGCTATCCCCGAGCCTCCGATCTTGGAGACGACCGACTCTACTTCAGGGAATGAAAAGAGTATTCTGTGGAACCTCTTCTCGATCTCTATCGATTCCTCGAGTGAGACGCTGGGAAAGCGAATGGGCTGGATCACGAGAGAGCCTTCCTGCAGGGTGGGCATGAACTCCCTGCCTATGAAAGGCAGGAGACAGAGGCTTAAGGCGAGGGCCGCGCAGGCCGCCACGGCGATCTTTTTCCGGTTGAGGAGCGCCACCTCGAGGAGGGGCCGGAACCTCTTTTTTATCCAGGCGAGGAGCCTGGTATCCTTTTCCTGCCCCGGTTTCAGTATGAGGAGGGCGAAGACGGGGACGAACAGGAAAGAGACAACCAGGGAGCTGACGAGGGCTATCACCACGGTCAGCGCCAGCGGGATGAACATCTTCCCTTCCACATCGGTAAGGCTGAAGAGAGGGAGAAAGACAATAGTGATCACGAGGATGCCGAAGAAGACGGGCCGGATTACCTCCTTCGATGCCTCGGCCACAATGTGAAGCCTCGACTCCCCTTTCCTTTCGGAGAGCTGGCGGTACACGTTCTCCGCGATGACGACCGCTCCGTCCACGATCATACCGATGGCGATGGCCAGACCGCCCAAAGACATGAGATTGGCGGTGAGTCCTGAAACCCTCATGATGATGAAGGTGAGAAGCACGGTGAGGGGAAGGGAAAAGGTGACCACAAGGGCCGTTCTCACGCTGCCCAGGAAGACGAAGAGTACGATAATGACGAGAATGGAGCCTTCGGCCAAAGCCCTCGAAATGGTAGAGAGGACTTTTTTCACGAGATCGGACCGGTCGTAAAAGGGCACGAGCCTCACATTCTCGGGAAGGGCTTTTTGAAGCTCCCTGATCTTCTCCTTTATCTTCTGTATTACCACCATGGAATTGCCGCCCTTTACGAGAAGGACGATTCCCGCGGCTGCTTCCTCCCCGTTTTTGACCGCTGCCCCGGGGCTGAAGGCCGGACCGAGTTTAAGCTCTGCAATATCTCTCAGGAAAATAGGGGTGCCCCTGGACGAAGCCACCACGATATTCCCGATATCTTCAAGGTTCTTGAGCAGGCCCAGGCCCCGGATCACGTACCGTTCTCCCCCTATGTTCATGTAAGCTCCGCTTGCATTGGCATTGTTGCGCGCCACCGCCTCGAATATCTGCCGCAGGGAAAGGTTGTATTTGATCAGCTGCTCGGGGCTTACGATGACCTGGTACTCCTTGACATCCCCCCCATGGGAGTTTACCTCGATCACGCCGGGTACGGACTTCAGGATTTTCTTGACCACCCAGTCCTGAAGGGTCCTGAGCTCCATCCGGCTCTTCCCCTTGCCTTCGAGGGTATACTGGAATATCTCACCGAGGCCTGTCGAGATGGGCCCGAATGTGGGCTCCACCCCGGAGGGAAGCTTCTCCCTCACCTCGATCATCCGCTCCAGAACGAGCTGGCGCGCGAAGTAGACATTCACGCTGTCTTCGAAGATGAGGGTCACGAGAGAGAGCCCGTATTTCGAGATCGACCTTGTCTCCTTGAGGCCCGTGAGGCCGCTCATCTGAAGCTCGATGGGCGCAGTCACGAATTTTTCGGTTTCAAGGGGCGACATGCCCGGGGTTTGGGATATGATCTGGACCTGGATGTTGGTAACGTCGGGGAAGGCATCGATGGAGATGGTTTTGTAGCAATAGAGGCCCGTTCCCACAAGGACAGCCACTCCGAGGAGGATGAGAAGGCGCTGCTTCAGCACGAGATCGATGATTTTCTGCATTCCCTCCCCCTTAGTGACCCTGAACCATCTGTTTTTTGTACTCCGACTTGAGGGGGAAAGTTCCTTTTGTCACGATCATATCCCCTTCATCGAGACCCGCCGATATCTCGACTTTTTTGCCGAAGGCCCTGCCCGGGGTTACATCCTTCCTCTTGAACCTGCCCTCGCCCACCCGGACGAAGACATACCTGTCCGAGCCGTCGATAAGGATGCACTCTTCGGGGACGGAGATCACCATTTCCGTGGGGGCGTCTTTTTCGGAATCGATGGAGACCGTGGCGAACATGCCGGGTTTCAGCACGCCGTCGTGGTTGTCGATGGTCACACGGGCCTTTACGGTCCTCGTGCGCACGTCCACGACATCGCCGATATACGATATTTTTCCCCTGAACGGCCTGTTGGGAAAGGCACTGACCGATATGGTGACCACCGCGCCCGCCCTGAGCCTCGATACGTCTTTTTCATAGATATCGACCATGACCCAGAGGGTCGAAAGATCGGCCACGATAAAAAGCAGTTTTTCAGGATTCACCACCTCTCCCAGGGTGACCGGTTTCTCGATAACAACCCCGCTCACGCTCGATATAATGGGTATGAGGGGCCTTTTTGCTGCCTCGCCGTTTTTCTGGATCTCTATCGCGTTTACATCGACCCCGAGAAGTCGGAACCTTTCCCTGGAAAGAGTGAGGTCCGCCTCGGCCTCACTCAGGTCCTGTTTTGCCTTGAGCACATCTTTCTCCGGGGCCACATTCTTTTCGAAAAGTGCCTCCTCGCGCTTCAGGTTCTTCAGGGCCAGCTGATACCTGCCGGAATTTTTCCGGTACTCCGACCATATCTGGTCGAGTTCCACCGTATCCATCGAAGCCAGAGGCCGGCCTGCTTTCACCCGGTCTCCCTGGGAAACCATGAGGTGTACGATCCGGCCCGTTACTCTCGAGCTTATTCGGGAGGAACTGTCGGCATTGATCTCTATGGCCGCCGTCGCCGTAAGGGGCGCCCGGGTCTGCTCACGCCTGATCTGCATGATCTCTATGCCCGATGCGGCCAGTTTTTCGGCGGCAAGGACCACCATACCCGGTTCTTCCTTCTTCGCCTCCCTCGCGTAAGAATCGCGGTGTTTTGATGATCCCTTTCGTGCGAGAATCGTTGCCGCAACCGCCGATACAAGTAAAAAAGACAGAGCGACAAGGACAGCGACTTTTTTTCTATTCCAGGAGAACTTCCTCATTCTATCTCACCCCCCACGGCGCGTTCGACGGCGTGAAGCCATCGCTCCGCCTGCAATACCGTATCGAGATAGGCAAACTGGATCTCCAGCGTATCCTTCTGGGCTGTCCTAACCTCGAAAAAACTGATTTTACCTTCCTTATAGGCGAAGTTGAGAAGGCTTAGGGTTTCCATCGACTTATTCATTATCTCCTTCTGAAATAGGGCAAGCTCTCTTAAGGTAAGGGAGAGATTGTTATATGCATCATCGATCTCCCGCTCGAGCGTTTTTTCGAGGCCCGAGCGCCTGATCCGTGCCTGGAGGGCCAGCGCCTCGGCCCTTTTTCTCTCCGCCTGTCTTCTGTCGAAGAGCGGAATTGCCACGGACATGAGGACGCCCCTGTCGAACCTCTCCTCATCCCTGGTCTGGAATCCGCCCAGCACCACGTTCGGTATGGCCTCCCGCTTCGCCAGATCGATGGCGCGCTCCGACATATCGACTTCGGCGACCGACACCTTCATATCGGGCCTCATTTCCGCCGATCGCTTCATGAGCTCCTCTTTTGCAGGCACACGGAATTTTTCGGGAGAAAGCTCTCCATGAACGGTGAACGCGGGATTTGACCTTACTCCCATGAGTCCCTGAAGGCCGAGGAGTGCCTCCTTCAATTCCCGTTCAACCGAAAAAAGATCTTTTTTTGCTTTTCCGAGCTCTATCTCGGAGAGGTTCACCTCGAGGCCTGAAACGCTTCCGGCCCTGTATTTTATACGGGTGAAGTCCACCAGCTCTTCCTGAAAACCAACTACCCTCCGGGTCAGCTCTTCCCGGTTCTTGAGAGAAATCGCCCGGGCAAAGGCATCTTTTATCGCATATCGGAGCAACCTTTCCCGATCCCTGATCTGAAAGCCGACCCTGGAAAGGTTCTTCTCCGCAAGCCCAATCCTCACGCCCCTTTGGCCCGCGACCTCGAATTCCTGCGAGAGGGTAAGGCTGTAGTTGGTATAATTCCCCGTCCCTGCCTCAGAGGGTTTCTCCTTTTTCGACAGGGTACCGGCAATCAGAGGATTGGCAGGCAGCAGGAGCCGCGCCTTTTGGAGCTGGGCCTTCGCCAATTCCGCCTCCTGCCTTAATGCCATGAGATCGGGGTTATTTGCAAACCCTATTCCCACGGCCTCGGTCATGGTGACGGCATGGGCAAACCCTGCGGAAATTAAGATGAAAAAAACAAATGGGATGATGTGGGACATGAAGCCGCCTCCTCAACTGTTTCATACACGGATAGCATAATGTAATCATTTCGCGCTCATTCAGGCGGGTGCCGAAGAGCCTGAAGATCGGGCGAAAACGAAAGGAGAGAGGTGCTTCAGCTCCTGGGGGGTCTGTAAAGGGAGGAGGCAAGGGTGGGCGAGCGTGGAGAATCTTTTTCGAAAAAAAGCCGGGCAGAGGTAAAATAGACCCGGTGAGCCTGGGTAATGGGCAGCCATTCCCCGTCGACGTCCCCGTCGCAGGAATCGAAGAAGGGATTCTCTTGGGGGTCCCGGGAGTCGGCGGTTCCATGTGCGCTGCCCGATGAGCCGGTATGGGTGAGGGAGAGATAGAGACCGAGCCATTCCTGGCCCGCGTCGTAATGGGTGCCTCCCACATCGATATCGGTAGTGGCGGTGAGGTTTTCCACGACGGGCAGGGTAAAACTCACCATAAGCATGAAGGCAACGAGAATACGGATTGAATAACAGGATATTGTCTGTTTCATAGAAGGGTCACATTTTTTTGTGTATAGCAGGGGAAAGCTGTTCGCTCTTGCCATAAAAAAAGACCTCACCATTTTATATGGTAAAGGTCTTGCTTGTTAGCGTTACCTAACCGGCAGCCCGGTCTGCTCGCACAGACGTCATGACGTTACTGCCGATGAAAGCTACTCCCCTTTTCGGAAAATAGGGTATCACAGGAGCTGCCGTAGGGCAAGGAAAAAGGAAGGAAAGTGTCCAACGGGTAGTGTCGCCGGGTGGACGGAAGAGACGCTTTCATCTACCCATATCCGGTTTTGTCTGTGGCGAGAAAAAGGGTTTGACTGAAACTGAGGACATACCGGAAAGTTCCGTTATCCTCTTCTCCCGATCCGGTTGATTGCCCCGTAAGCGTAATGGTTACGGCGAATTGGATTGACATGGTATTCCATATCTGTTACCTTTGATACAAGGTTGGAATTGCGCCAACCTTATTTTTATCGCGGGAGGTATTATGGGTATTACCATAAGTTTCCGACACATCGATCCGGATGAAGAGATTAAGAAGTATGTGGAAGAAAAGATCGCGAAGCTTCAGAAACATGTCGAAATACCTCTGGACGTTCACGTAGTGCTCTCGATAGAGCGGAAATACCGGCACAGAATCGATGTCATGTTCACCATAAACGGCGTGGTAATCAATGCCCACGAAGTAATGGACGAGATGCATGCGGCCATTGACAAGATCGTGGATAAGCTCGAGCGGAGGCTGACCCGGTACAAGGACAAGATGAAGAAGTACAGGGAAAACAGGCCCAAGGGGGCCGAATCCACGCCCGGAGAGGCCGTGTCGAAAATTATCGTGACCAGGACCGTGGAGGCCAAGCCTATGGACCCTGAAGAGGCTACCATGCAGCTCGATGCCTCGGGAGACAGCTTCATGATCTTCCGCGACCGGGACAAAGGCAATGTCTGTGTTATTTACAAAAGAAGAGATGGAAATTTCAGCCTTATAGAGACTCTGGGAAAGAATCTATGACCATTGAAGAAGTGCTGCACGAGCAGTGCGTTTTGAGCGACCTCACGGGAACCTCGAAAAAAGAAATTATCACCGAGCTCGTAAAAGCACTCGGTGACGCACATCTCGTTCAGGATACGGAAAAGGCGGTGGCGGTGGTCCTGGAGAGGGAAAAACTCGGAAGCACGGGCATCGGCGATGGGGTTGCCATACCGCATGGAAAACTGAAAGGCATCGACACGATTCGCTGCGTCTTCGGGAGGTCGAAGGCCGGTGTCGATTTCGATGCCATCGACCACAAGCCGGTCCACATATTCTTTCTTCTCATCGCGCCGGAGGATTCGGCGAGCCTCCACCTCAAAATGCTTTCCCGTATCTCCATTGTCCTCAGGGATCCTTCCTTCAGAAAAAGTCTCGTCGAATTCAATCGCGAAGGGCTTTATGGAAAAGTGATAGAAGAGGATAGAAAACATCCATGATAAAATTTGTACGGTATAACGTAGGGAAGGAAGCGTTTACCGGATGACGGGTATAACGGTACAAGAGCTCAAGGAAGACACGGTATACGGGCTCGAACTGGAGGCATATTCAGGACATAAGGGGTTATCGAGAAAGATCTATAATCCCAGAATTCAGAAGCTGGGGCTCGTAATCACGGGCCACATGGTGTATCTCCATCCCCACAGGGTGCAGATCCTGGGCAACGTGGAGATGTCCTATCTTCATTCTCTCCCTGAAGAAGAAAGCAAGCGGATAATAAAAGAGCTTTGCAAAAATGCCGTGGTCTGTTTTATAATAACGCGCAACCTCAGCGTTCCCGATTATTTTTTGCGGGAGACGGAGAAGAAAGATATCCCCATCCTGAGGACCCCGCTCATCACCTCGGTATTTATAGAGAGGATCACGAGGTTTCTCGAAGAAAGGCTGGCGCCCAATACGATCGTCCATGGGGTCCTGATGGATATCCTGGGCGTGGGTGTTCTGATAATAGGGCGGCCCGGCATAGGCAAGAGCGAGAACGCCCTCGACCTTGTCATGCGCGGGCACCGGCTTGTTGTTGACGACGTGGTCCAGGTGAAGAAGATGGGGGTAATCGACCTCTATGGCGAGGCCCCCGAAATGATAAAGAATCTTCTGGAGATCCGGGGAGTGGGCATCGTGGATATACGACAGCTCTTCGGAGTTTCTTCGGTGCGGGACAGGAAGAAGATCGATTTCGTCGTGGAGCTTCTCGACTGGGAGAAAGGCGTGGAATGCGAAAGAGTGGGGCTCAGGGAGGATAAATACAGTCTCCTCGGTCTCGACCTGCCTCTCGTCAGGATACCTGTCAGCTCCGGGAGAAACGTTTCCGCGATCATAGAGCTTGCGTGCAGGAACCACATCCTCAAGACCCAGGGCATCAATACGGCCGTGGAACTGGAGGAGAAGATTTTGAGAACTATTGAAAAGGGACAAAGCATTGAAAATAGTAATTCTTAGCGGTATCTCCGGATCGGGGAAAACCACCTTCCTCCGGGCCCTCGAAGACGTGGGGTATTTTTGCGTGGACCATTTCCCTCTTATGCTGCTGCAGAACTTCTCAATTCTTGCCAAGGCCGCAGGGAATAAGATCGAGAAGTGCGCGCTCGTGGTGGACATCAGGGAAAAAGAATTTTTCGAAGAAGGCAAGGATATTCTGCGAAAGGTCAAGACAAAATGGAATGCCGAGGTTATATTTCTTGACAGTTCGGACGATACACTTATAAACAGATTTAAAGTCACCAGGAGGGCCCATCCTCTTTATGGGATTTCGAGCATTAAAGAGGCCCTGAAAGAGGAAAGAATGCTCGTGAGCTGGATCAGGGATATTGCGGACAGGGTCATCGATACCTCCTTCATGACTCCCCATGAGCTGAGACGCCTTGCCCTCACCTCGTACCGGGAGGACACGAGGGGAATGACCATACACCTCATGTCTTTCGGTTATGCCCAGGGAATCCCTCACGAAGCGGACCTGGTATTTGACGTGCGTTTTCTCCCTAACCCCTATTTTGTAGAGGAGTTGAGGGAAAAGACGGGTTCTTCGGAAGATGTTGCCGATTTCATTCGTTCGACCGAGGCATATGAAGAGTTTTCCCGTATGCTTTTTGACTTTCTTTCTTACCTTTTCCCTCTCTATGAGAAAGAAGGTAAGAGTTATCTGACTCTGGGGATCGGCTGTACGGGCGGCAAGCACAGGTCTGTCTTTGTGGCGAACGAGCTTGCAAAGCAATTCTCCACATCGAGCTACGCGGTATCTACCGTTCACAGGGATGTTGACAGATAAGGAGGAAGGGATGATAGGACTGGTGGTAGTGGCTCATTTCAATCTCGCCCGGGAGATGGTTGCGGCCACGGAACTGATAGTGGGTAAACAGAAACAGTTCGGTTATGTCGATATTTTTCCGACCGACGACGTGGATAAGGTGAAGGATAAGGTTGTCCAGGCCCTGAAAAAAGTCGATTCCCCCCAGGGAATTATTATTCTGACCGATATGTTCGGGGGCACGCCCTCCAACATCAGCCTCTCTTTCCTGGAGGAAGGGAAGGTAGAGGTCGTGGCGGGCGTTAATCTTCCCATGCTCATAAAATTGGTATCGTACCGGGAAGGCAAGTCGCTCAATGAGCTTGCCCGGTTTATCGCCCAGTACGGCCAGAAAAATATATATCTGGCGACGGATGTCTTGAAAGCGAGAAAAAAGGATTAACGGTTTATGCGGGAAGGGACATTTACCATAAGAAACAGATTGGGACTTCATGCGAGGGCGGCTGCCCTGTTTGTGAAAAAGGCGACTGAATTCGAAGCTGATATCTGGATGGAAAAAGACGGGGCAAAGGTAAACGGAAAGAGCATCATGGGCCTTCTCATGCTTGCCTGTCCCCTTGGAAGCACCATACAGCTGAGTGTGGACGGCCCTGATGAAGAACTGGCCTTCGAAAATCTCGGAACGCTCCTCAACGAAGGATTTTACGAAGAATGAACGAAGAAGCGTACGTAAATAGGGCCTTGAAAGGCGTCGGGGTGTCTTCGGGCATCGCCATAGGCACGGTCTATCTCCTTGAACGGGGAAAGATTCCTGTCAGCAAGGTATCGGTGAGAGAGGACCACCTGGAAAGGGAGGTCGTCAAATTCAAGAATGCCATAAAGGTGGCTATAGAGGAGCTCGATACCATAAAGGGCGGCATCGCCGATGATGAATTGAAAAAACATGCCTTCATCATCGACGCCCATATGCTTATACTCCAGGACCCTTTCTTTGTGGACGATGTGGTGAGAACGATCAGGGAGAGGCGGGTCAACGCCGAATGGGCCCTTGATTCGGTGGTTTCCAAATATCTGGCGAGCTTCGAGAGGATGGAGGACGCCTATCTCAGGGAAAGAGGCCAGGACATAAAGCATATTTATGAGAGGCTCGTGCGCATCCTGGTGAAAGGCAAAGGGCTGACCATCCACCAGAAAGGGATCAAGGGCAGGGCCATAATTGTGGCCAGGGACCTTTCTCCGGCAGACACGATCCAACTGAACCTCAGTAAGATTTCAGGCTTTGCCACCGATGTGGGTGGAAGGACCTCCCATACGTCGATTGTAGCACGGGCACTCGAGATACCGGCGGTGGTCGGCCTCGGCGATCTTACGAGCCAGATAAAGAATAACGATACGATCATTATAGACGGCGACGACGGGGTGGTGATCATCAACCCCGACCAGGACGTGCAGAGGGACTATATGGCCCGGCAGGTCCATCTCAAAAGCCAGAGGCGTGATTTTCTCAAGATCGCCAAGCTCAAGGCTGAGACGAGCGACGGCTTCAGGGTAAGGGTAGGGGCGAACATCGAGCTCCTCGCCGAAATGGATATCGTATCCCGGTACGGAGCGAGCGGGATAGGTCTCTACAGGACCGAATACATATACCTTTCACGAAACTCGCTCCCTTCCGAGATGGACCATTACCACATTTACCGGAAGCTGGCGGAGAACAAGGCCCTCGAGTATATCACCATCAGAACCCTCGACATCGGGGGGGATAAATTCTCGAATACCATCGAGGTGAAACGGGAAATCAACCCCGCCATGGGGCTCAGGGCCATTCGCCTGTGCGTAAAGGAATTGCCTATTTTCAAGGCCCAGCTCCTGGGCATCCTCCGCGCCAGCGCCCACGGCCCCTTAAGGATCCTCATTCCCATGGTATCGGGCATCGATGAGGTGCGTCTCGCCAAATCGATCATCCGTGAGTGTATGGACGAATTGGAGCGCAAGAAGGTCCATTTCGACAAATACATAAAGATAGGGATCATGATCGAGGTGCCGTCCACGTGCATGATCGCCGATGTGCTCGCCAAAGAAGTCGATTTTTTCAGCATAGGCACCAATGATCTGATCCAGTATACCTTGGCGATAGACCGGGTGAATGAATACGTCTCCTATCTTTACGAGCCCCTCCATCCCGCGGTGCTCAGGATGATAAAGAAGACGGTTGAGGCGGCCCACGTGAACGATATAGAAGTGGCCTTATGCGGCGAGATGGCGGGCGAGCCCCTCTATGTGCCGGTCCTCCTGGGTCTCGAGCTTGACGAGTTTTCAATGAACCCCTATTCCATCCCGAGGGTGAAGAAAGTGATACGCGGCCTCGACCACGACTATTGCAAGGAGCTGCTGGCGGAGGTCCTGCGTATGAAATCGGCAAAAGAAGGCGAAGGGCTCCTGCGCAGGGAAATGGGCAGAATTTTCCCCGAGGATTTTATGAAGTGTTTCATTAGCGAAGGTTAGCGGCCGGTCCGAAGACTTTTATTGAAGTTCTCCAAGGGCCCGGCTCAAGTTCGATAATATCAATGACGAGGAGGTTCACACATGGGAATGACCAGGTTTCTATTTTCATCCGAATCGGTTGCCGAAGGACATCCGGACAAGGTTTCCGACCAGATTTCAGACGCGATCCTTGATGCCATAATAGGACAGGATACAAAGGCGAGAGTGGCCTGCGAAACCCTCGTCACCACGGGGCTCGTGCTTGTGGGTGGCGAAATCACGACCAGCTGCTACGTCCATGTACCCGACGTGGTACGGGAGACGATAAAGGGGATCGGTTACAATAATTCTTCCATGGGCTTCGACTGGGAGACATGCGCAGTCATCACTTCCATAGACGAGCAGTCGCCCGATATCGCCATGGGCGTCAATGAGACCGAGGGCCACGAGCAGGGCGCCGGCGACCAGGGCATCATGTTCGGCTACGCGTGCAACGAGACCGCCGAGTACATGCCCATGACCATCTCCTATGCCCATAAACTCGTCGAGCGGCTCGCGAAGGTGAGGCACGACAATACTCTTAACTTCCTCCGGCCTGACGGAAAGAGCCAGGTGACGATCGAATATATCGACAGAAAGCCCGTGAGGGTGGACGCGGTGGTTATCGCTGCCCAGCACAATCCGGATGTGACGTCGCAAACCGTGCGGGAAGGCGTGATCGAAGAGGTGATCAAGAAGGTGATCCCCGAAGAGATGATGGACGACAAGACGAAAATATATGTGAACTCCACGGGAAGGTTCGTGGTGGGCGGCCCCAAGGGTGACTGCGGCATGACGGGCCGGAAGATCATCGTCGATACCTACGGCGGCGTAGGCAGCCACGGCGGCGGCGCCTTCTCGGGCAAAGATCCCTCGAAAGTGGACCGGAGCGCCTCCTATATGGCCCGTTACATCGCGAAGAACCTCGTTGCCGCGGGGCTTGCGGACAGGATCGAGCTTCAGCTCGCCTATACCATTGGAGTGGCCGAGCCCGTATCCGTAATGGTCGATACCCAGGGCACGGCGAAGATAAGCCCCGACAGAATTGCGGAGATCGTCATGGAGGTCTTCGATATGAGGCCGAGAAAGATCATCGAGAGACTCGACCTTCTGAGGCCCATTTATAACAAAACCGCGTGTTGCGGCCACTTCGGCAGGAACGATCCCGATTTTACGTGGGAAAAGCTCGACATGGTCGACCAGATCAGAAAGAAAGCCGGCATCTGACAAAGGGAAAGAAGACCGGAGGGGAGAATGATAATAGACTGCGAGATGGAACATGAGTAAACTTCTGGTGGTGGGGACGGTTGCGTACGATTCGATTGAGACCCCATTCGGAAAAGTCGAGAACGTATTAGGCGGCTCCGCCCTTCATTTCACGTCGGCAGCAAGTTTTTTCACCGATGTGGGCATTATTGCGTCGGTGGGAAAAGACTTTGACCTCGAAGATATCAGCTATCTGAAAACGCGAAGTGTGGACATGAGCGGCATTCAGGTCGATGAGGGGAAGACGTTCCGGTGGGAAGGGAGATATGGTTTCGATCTCAACCAGGCGATTACCCTGAAGACGGAGCTTAACGTGATAGAGAATTTCAGGCCCTCCATACCTGAGAATTTCATGGACGCGGAGTTTGTCTTTCTCGCTAATATCGATCCGGAAATTCAGTCCCACGTGATCGATCAGTTGGCCAATCCGGCCGTAATAGTGCTCGATACCATGAATCTCTGGATAGAGCATAAGCTCGACGCACTGATGCACGCGATCGGCAAAATAGATATGCTTGTAATAAATGAGGCGGAGCTGCGGGAGATCTCAAAAGAGCACAACCTCGTAAAAGGGGCGAGAAAGATACTGGAGAAGGGGCCGAAGTGCGTCGTGGCCAAGAGGGGAGAATACGGCGCCCTCATGGTGAACCGGGACGAGATATTCCTTTGCCCTGCCTATCCCCTTGAGGACGTATTCGATCCCACGGGCGCGGGCGATACCTTTGCCGGAGGCTTCATGGGGTATCTTTCCAATGTAGGCGAAGCCAGCGCGGAGACGATAAAGCAGGCCATTATCATGGGCTCCCTCATGGCCTCTTTCAACGTGGAGGATTTCAGCGTCAACAGGCTTAAAGCCCTCGGATACGACGAAATAAGGCAGCGGTATCATTCATTTAAAAAATGTATCGACTTCGGAGAAGTGGAATTCGCCAGGTAAGAGAAAAAACGATTCAATAGGGCGGGCTTGTGCCCGCCTTTTTTTATATTTCCATTCCCCTCTCCCGGGCCTCCTCGCAGATAGACTCGACAGTAACCGAGTTAAAATAATCCATGAGGTTTTTCGACGCCTCTCCCCATATCTCGGATACCACGCATTTACCTAGCCGTCGGCAGGCTCCATGAGGGCGGTTGTTACTGCCTTCGCAGAAGACAAGGCGTAGGTCACCGCCGGTAACGGCACGGATCACGTCTCCAATGCTGATCTTGTCGGGTCTCCTGGCCAGACGGTATCCTCCCAGGGGACCGCGAACGCTTTTTACGATCCCCTCTTTTCTCAGCTTCTGAAAGATCTGCTCTATATATCTCTGGGATATATTCTGCCTTTCACCGATACTCCGTGCCTGAATGGGGCCTTGGGATCCGTTATATACCATGTCGCACAGGGACCTGAGCCCGTACTGTATCTCTGTGGTAATTCTCACTTTTCCTCTCCTGGTGTCGATCGTTCGTCCTCCGGAGGCTTTGCTTCGAGGACGTTGCTCATAACGTAGGTCAGACTCGGAGCCCTGGAGGTTACACCGAAATAGCCCCATTAGGAATATTTTCTCTTTTTTGGAAATTAATAGTCATTGAGAGGGGATAGGGGGAAAAGGATAGAAGAGGCGGAGTTTTCCGGCTCCGCCTCTTCTATCTTACTGTATTTTCCTAATTTTTCTTGGGGAAGAGATGCGGGAAAGGCTGTTTCCTCCTCCATTCAGGGGGTTTTCATGGCATAAGGTACAGGGGACCGGGCTCCCCTTGGCGACATAGACCGTTCTGTTGTCATCCGTCATGAGCAGTCGGTTCGCAGCCGCCCGTGAAAGTACCGTGCCCTGAAGAGTGGCGCCGTGGCACGCCTGGCAGCCGGCCTGGTTTGACTCAAAAAAGGAGCCGTGGCCTGTGTTCCAGCTTGCACTGTTCACATTGTGCAGCCCGTGGGGCCCATTGGTGGTCCGAGACTGCCCGCTCCCATGGCACACGACGCATTCGATCACAGGACCTGCATGGCCCTGGATCTGCTTTGCCGCAAGATTATCATTGGCAAGGGAGGTCCCGGTGGGCCATTCGGCATGGGTGCTCCCATGGCACGCCTGACACGCCAAACCGCCATGACCGGTGCTGTTCCGGTAAAGGGCAGCCGCATTTTCCGCGAAACGCTGGTTTGTTGCGGTGAGAGGGGTGGCGGCCGGATCGCCCGGGTCATAGGCAATGCGCGATCGGATGGATGGGCCCTGATGGCTCATCGCATCGCCTGTATGGCAGGACTGGCACTTCGGCTCGTTTACCCACGGTGTCCTGGCCGCATAGGCGCCCCCCACGGCGAGCATGCCGCCGTGACAGTTTTGACAGGTGATACCTGCCGCACCCATAGCGCCACGCAGACATTTGGTCACACTTCCGGGATGGCATTTGTAGCACGCCGCTACTCCCGTGTCGGGGATGATGGCGGGCTTGGTTGCGGAGGGAATGGTCCCGTCGACTGCCTTGCCGTGCTTGCCGTGAACCGCCATGGAAAGCATCGATTTACCGATCTGATTGCCGGTCGGCCCGGCGCCGGTGAGGTCGAGGGCGGGGGAATAATGACACGAGGCGCAAAGGACGGGTGTAGCGGTCAGGAGGGAAGTCCCCCTCGTGGCATCGTGGAGAATCAGGATGTTCTCGCGGTAACGCACTTTGGAGGAAGCGCTCCTGCTCCATGAGGTAATCCCGTATTTCTTCCTAACTGCATTGTTCGCTCCTTTTCCCCCGTTGTTATGGCAGTCACTGCAGTGCATTTCATCGGAGACGGGAAGCACTACGGAGAGCGGCGCAGGAATTACGGCGCTTCCTGTTTCGTAGGGCTGTATATTCATGAGGGGGTAGGGGTTCTTTTTCATCCGATCGTCATAAGACGTAATGGGGATACCTTCCGCGGTAAACCATTTGATCACCGGGTCGAAGGCCAAAAAAGACTGGGCCCCATTGGAGGCCCCGGGCATCCTCGATCCTGTGAGGCCCTGGTCTGTAGGCAGGGTTACGCCGAAAAGGCCGGCCACATAGGACCAAAAATTGGTTTTGCCCTCACTCGTCGTATTGATCGACCTGGTTCTGTCGGCGACTGCCGAATAGACTACGCTCGCCTGGGTGTTATTCAAGATCACCGGGCTCGCCCCTGCCCTTATTACCTGGGCATTCACCGTGTTAAAAGGCGGAAGAATGGAGAAAACCGAATAGTCGTTGTCGTAGCAGTGCATGCCCAGGTTGTTGAAAGCGAACACCCTGAGGGTCGAGGGGGCCGCGCAGATGGCGGGTGCATTCGTAACTGCGCTCGTAACGACGAAGGCGCCGGACCTCGCCTCCACATTGCACGGCGCGCCGGCAAGGATTCTGGCGGAAAAGGCAAAATTCCCCGTTCCGTTCGTTCTGGCGGTGCCGAGAAGGGTCCCGTTGGCGGTATCGCTTATTGCCACCGTAATCCCCCTGTTCCAGCCCGTCCCCAGCACCTTGAGAACGGACGTGCCCGCGTTCCACGTGGCGGACGTGATCGATGCCGAGAGCGCATCGCCCGCGAAAAGAGCCATCATAATGCATGTTATTATGAAACAGGTCGAATGGCAGCCTCCCACGTTTCTCTTCCTCGCCCCCATTATCAAACCTCCTCGCGAAATGGTCACATTTCCTAAAAAATAGGTACGATGGCAGGGAAGTCAAGGTGGGGGATGGATTTATTTTCCTTTTCAACCCGATCTCAGTGCGTCGACGATATTCATATGAGCTGCCCGGACCGCCGGCAGGACCCCTCCCACGAATCCCATGATGAGGGCAAAGGCGAGGGCGCGGAGGATGATCCCCGGGGTAAGGGTGAAGGAGAAGGCGAGCTCTGAAAAAGTCTGAAAGTTCAGGGTGGAGATGGTGATGAGCTGCAGGAAGGAGGAAAAGAAGAGTCCCGCCAGTCCTCCGGCCAGACCGAGGAGGAGTGACTCCATGAGAAAGGCGGTCAGGATGCTCGTTCTCTGGAAGCCCAGGGCCCGAAGGGTCCCTATCTCACCCACCCGTGTGGCTACCGCGGTATACATGGTGATCATGGCCCCGATAATTGCCCCGAGAGAAAAGATCACGGTGAGAGATATGCCGAGGATGCGGAGGAACTTGGCCATTACCTCCGACTGTTCGAGATAATATTTTGTCTCCCTTTTGGCCTCGAGAGTGAGCCTCGGGTCGCCCTCTATGCGTCTCTTCACCTCGCCGAATCGGGAGGAGTCGCGCAGCTTGAACGTGACGGACGAATAGACGGGACGGCGGAAGGCCTGCATGAGCTGGTCCACGTCGCCCCATATTTCGGAGGTAAATCCCGTGTTCCCTGCATCGAAGATCCCCACGATCCTCCATTCCCTCATGCCGAAGCGGAGCGTTTCGCCCATGTTGCCCCCGTTAAAGCGCTTGGCGATGCTCAAGCCCGCCATAACCTCGGCAGAGCCCGGTGTGGGCATCCTGCCTTCGATCAGCTTGATTTGAGGCCGAAGCATGAGCGATCTGTCCGTGATGCCCCTTATCACCACGTTTGATTGTTTATTGCTTCCCCTTTTCGGCAGGCCGATGAGGACCACCATCTCTTTGGCCACCAGCGGTTTGCCGTCGCCTGCTATCGCGATCTCCGGGTCGGTTTCCACGATAGACGCCTGCTTCCGCTCGATGCCGCTCTGGACCTCCGATGCCGAGGCTTTTCTGATCACGATTGCATTATCATAGGAGCCTGTTTCCACGAGTGTCTTCTGTAATCCCTCGGCGAGCATGAGGATCGAGGCAAAGACGAATACCACGAGTGCCATGCCGGATGCGGTGAGCACCGTGGTGAGACGGCGGGTCCAGAGGTTCCGGAGGCTATAGGAAAAAGGCACGATCATTTAGCCGATGCTCCTCAGCCCGTCGGCGATCCTTACCTTTATCGCACGCACCGTGGGCACGATGGCCGCAAGGATGCCGACGATAAGGGCCGTGATCACGTCCATTACCACGGTCTCCCCGGTCACGTTGAAAGTCGGAAAATATTGTCCCATGGCCCGGCCGAAGGCGTCGGCCACGGGGAAGGTGAGGGCCACGCCACACGCCGCACCTACAAGGGTAATAAAAATAGATTCACCGAAGATGAGTCCCGCGAGGTGGCGGGCCCCGAATCCGAGGGTCTTGAAGACGGCATATTCCCCCATCCGTTCCCGGGCGGTCATGGCCATGGTGTTTGCCACCACCGCGAGAATGATCACGATCACCACGAAAGAGACGAGCTTGATTGCGGTGATTATGGCGTCGGACATGGAGACGAAGCCGAGCTGGAAGGCCTTTTCCGTTTCCGTGAGGGTTTCCGCCAGGGAATTCTTGAAGGAGCCGTCGATCCGAGCGGCTACGTCCGCCGCGAGATCGGGATTGGTTACGCCGATCATGTAGAAGCCGACCTGATCTGCCCGCCCCGGCGTCTTCTTCCTTACTTCCTCATTGAGGTAATCCCAATTGAAGAAAAAAACGCTTTCGTCGGTACCCTTGTCCCTGCCCGTATAGATCCCCCGGAGCACGAATTCCCAGGTGCCGGGGTAGATCGTTCCCTTGAGCACGATAGTGTCGCCGATATGCCATCCATAACGGGCCGCGAGTTTCCTTCCCGCCACAAAACCCTTGCGGTCTTTCAAAAAAGCGGCTTTCTGGTCCGGGGGCACTATATACTCGGGATAGAGCTCCAGATATGTTTTCGCGTCGACCGCAAAATTGGCGAAGAAATTCTTCTCGTCGATATAAATGCCCCCGAACCAGCCCCCCCACGAGACAGTCTTTACGCCTTCTATCTGGCGAATCTTTTCCTTATATGAGAGAGGGAGGGGAAAGATCATGGATATGGAGTTCCTGCTTACGAGCCGGTTTACGGCCGACGCCTCCACGCCGGCGTACCATGCATGGATCACGGTCCGTAAAAGGCCGAAGGCGAGGATTGCAATGGTGATAGAGAGAATTGTGAGGCCCGTGCGAAGCTTATGACGAAAGGCGTTCTTAAAGACTATCTTGAGAACGTGCATAGTCGAGCACACCTTTATCGAGATGCCGGACCGTGTGGGCCTTTCCCGCAGCCCGGGGATCGTGGGTAACCATGATGATGGTCTTTCCCGATTCCCGGTTCAGCCGGTCCATGAGGGCCATGATCTCTTCCGCCGAGACCCTGTCGAGGTCACCGGTCGGCTCGTCGGCCACCAGTATGGTCGGATCGGTGACAATGGCCCGTGCAATGGCGACCCTCTGCTGCTGACCGCCGGAGAGCTGGCCGGGATAGTGCTCCACCCGGTCCGACAGGCCCACGACCCTGAGGGCCATCTCCACGTGCTCGCGTCGCTCCTTTTTCTTGAGCCACGTAAGCAGCAGCGGCAACTCCACGTTCTCATACGCGGTAAGCACGGGTATCAAGTTGTAGAACTGGAAGATGAAGCCTACATGGGTGGCGCGCCATTGGGCAAGCTCCACCTCCTTGAGGCGGGTGATATCGACGCCTTCCACCATAATGGCGCCTTCATCCGCCTTGTCGATGCCCGCAATGAGATTGAGGAGCGTGCTCTTGCCCGACCCCGATGGGCCCATGAGGGCGAGGAATTCACCTTCCGGTATGTCGAAGGTAACATCCCTCAACACGGGCACCACCTGGCTTCCCCTGAGATAGGATTTGTAGATGTTACGAATTTCAACGATCGGTCGCACCGGGTCCGTATCCTTCATAAGCACTACTGCTCCGCAAACTTGACTTTGGAGCCCTGCCTGAGTCCCGCGGGAGGATTTACCACGACCCTTTCCCCTGCCTTTGCGCCGCTCTTAATCTCGATCATATCGCCCAAACGGGCGCCCGTCGTAACCGGCGTCTCCTCTATTTTATTGCCTTTGATGAGAAGGAGGGTGGGACCGATCCTTCCGTCGCGGATTGACCTCTGAGGTGCGCTGATGCGGGGCGTTTCATCCGAGGCGCTCGGCTCCCTCGAAAGAAAGGCTACTTTCGCGCTCATTTCGGGCAGAATGCGCGGGTCCTTTTGGAGGAATCGCACTTTGACCATGACGGTCGCCTTACTCCTGTCGGCTGTCGGTACGATCATATGCACGACGCCACGGAGCCGCTCGTTGGGAATGGCGTCGAGCTGCATTTCGCACGGCTGCCCCAGTTTCACTTTCGTGAGATTCGACTCCGAGACATCCGCCTCGACCATGAGGGAGGCCATGTCCGCAATAGTCACCGCCGAAGCCTTGGCGTTGGCCGCGGCCCCCAAAGGCGTCACAATGTCCCCCACATCGGCGTTTTTCGTAAGAACCACCGCGTCGAAGGGCGCCCGTATGTAGGTATATTCGAGGCTCGCTTCAGCGGAGCGCAATGCGGCGGCACTCGCGTTCTTTCCCGCCTCTGCCCCGGAAACCCCTGCCTCCGCCTTTTTATAACGTGCCTCTGCCGCGTCGAAGGAGGCACGCGTGGTGAACTCCTGGGCGAGCAGCGTCCTTTCGCGCTCGAAATTTCGTTTTGCGTCATAGAGCTCCGCTTTTGCCTGCTCCAGGTTGAAACGGGCAACTTCGAGGTTGGCCGCGGCCTGCCGCTTTGCGGCGGCGATGTCATCGTTCTCCAATTGGGCGATGACCTCCCCCTTTTTGATCCTGCTTCCTTCCTCCACGGTAAGAGAGGTAAGCCTGCCCGTAATTTTCGAAGCTACCGCGGCCTTTCGCTGGGCCACCACATATCCGCTCGCATTGAGGAGGGTAAAGGTTTGGGAAGGATAAATAAGCGCCACGGTCGCCACTTCCACGTTCGTTGCCGCGGAAAAGAGTCCCTTCGAATAGGAGACACCCGCAAGGATAAGGAGGAGCGCCGCCACGGCCCAGGTAAAGATCCTTTTTCTCGTCCTTCCGGGCCCGCCGGCGACAGTCGTGTTTTGTATTCGTAGCTTCGAAAGGGCG
>DASXUJ010000136.1 GCA_036504895.1 Syntrophorhabdaceae bacterium | reverse complement strand
CACAAAAGGCGTCCAGGCCTGGGTGCTGGTCTTCCTCTCCTTCGTCTGGATCGTCCTCTCATGGATAAACTTTCAGTCCTGCTGGTTCCGCCTGACCAAGGACCGGCTTTTTGTGAAACCCGGCTTTCCCTGGCCCAAAATCCACGACTTTCCCCTGGACACCATCAAGAGTGTCACTGTATACCAGCCGGTGCTCGGCAAGTTCCTCGACTTCGGCAAGATCCGCATTATCCGCACTGACGGGAACAAGAAGCTGTTCAAGATGATAGGCTCGCCCCACCTCCTCACCTCCGCCATCTATGACGCCAAGGCAGCCCTCGCACCGGAGCTTCCGCCCGAGACCATTGATTCCGACGAGATTGCACCACCCTCCCCTTCCCCTTAAGCTTTATAAATAAAAGGCCCGCCATTTTTCCCTTGACACCTTAGCCTTACCGTCTTAAAATCACTTGATTCAGTTTTTTGTTAAAACGCTCACTAGAAGGAGTAGACAGGATCATGGAAGACGACCCTGGCGGTCATCAGTGGTTTGAGCTGAGCAGTTTTTCAACCCCGTTGCAGGATTCACGGCCCCTGTAATTCTTCATCGGCCTTCCCGCTTCGGGCGCGAGCTCTCGGGGCGGATCAGGCCACGTAATAGCTTCAAACAAACGTAAAGCGGCTCACATAGCAGCGAACCGAATTTTTGGAGAGGGACGGTTATGTATTGGCTCAGCAAGACCATACACCGCATGAGACGGTTCCGCGTCCGCTTGGTCCTCCTTTTGACCATTCTCGGACCCGGCATCATTACCATGATTGCGGACAATGACGCGGGAGGTATCTCTACCTACGCGGTCACGGGATCGAAGTACGGCTTCAATCTTCTCTGGGCATTCTTCATCCTCGTGCCCATGGCCTACTATATACAGGAGATGACGGTGCGGCTCGGCGCGGTCACGAAAAGGGGTCATGCAGAGGCCATATTCGACGGCTTCGGGCCCGTCTGGGGTTGGTTTTCCATTATCGATCTCGCCATCGTCAACTGGCTCACCCTTGTGACCGAGTATATAGGAATGACAGCCGCCATGAGCATCTTCGGCGTGCCTCCGTGGATCACCTTTGCCGGAGTCACTCTCATACTCATGGCGGTGGTGATTTCGGGACAATACTGGACTTTCGAAAAGGTTACCCTCCTTTTTTGCGGATTTAATTTCGTATATATACCGGCGGCATTCTGGGCCATGAAGAGTGGAAATGCCCCAGCCTGGTCAGAAGTATTCAAGGGCTTCTATAGCCCCTCATTCCCCAAAGGGCTCACCACGGACCTGCTATTCATCATCATGGCCAATATCGGGACCACCATCACTCCGTGGCAGATATTCTTCCAGCAAAGCGCCGTCGTAGACAAGGGGCTGGACATCAAGGATGTGAAATACGGAAAGATCGATACCTTTGCCGGCGCCTTCTTCACCTGTCTCGTGGCGGTTTTCATCATTATCACCACCGGCGCCGCTTTCTTCTACCACCATCCGCCCATAGGGGTGGAAGATGCGCAGCAGACTGCGGAGGCTCTCGTGCCGCTTTTACCCCTGGGCAAGGGGATGTGGGCACGTGCGCTATTTGCCATAGGACTCTTCGATGCGGGGTTCCTCGGGGCGCTTTGTATCTCCCTTTCCACTTCGTGGGCGGTGGGCGAGGTCTTCGGCTGGGCTCACTCCCTTAATAAGGGCGTAAAGGACGCACCCTGGTTCTACGTGGTTTACTTTTTTTGCCTTGCATCGGCCGGCGCGGTAGTTCTCATTCCGGGCGCGCCTCTTATTACTATTACCATGTTCGTTCAGGTGGTCGCAGTGACCCTGTTGCCCGCGGCACTCATGTTTCTCATCTTGCTACTCAATGACGAAGATTTGATGGGAGAGCACAGGAATACGCGATGGCAGAACATCGCAAACTGGAGCATAACTGCCTTCGTGATCATCATGTCTTCGGTATATGGCATTTCGGTTCTTTTTCCCGGACTCTTCGGACAAGGATAGGAGGTTGGCATGGACATTCCCAACGCGTGGCAAGGAAAGACAGGAAACCGGATGCAGGACTTCGAATTCATCTGGTTTTCCGAATTGCTGGGGAAACCCGTATATGCAGGCTCCACGGAGCACCGCATAGAGAAGCTCGCCGACCTCGTCTTTCACCTCACCGAACCCCATCCTTTGGCGGTAGGCATTTATCTCGAACACGGGTGGGGGAAACCGACGGAATTCATCCCGTGGGACCGGGTGATCGAGCTGAGCAAAAAACAGATCCTCGTGAAGCCGCCCGAGGAAGGGGACGCCTATCCGCCCTTTCTCGACCAGCCGGGATGGGTCCTTCTGAACGAGCACCTCATGGGACGGACCATCCTCGATACGGACGGCAGAAAAGTGGAAGTGGTGAACGATGTCCATCTCCTCTGCTCCAAGGCGCGGATGATCATCGTCCACGTGGATGCCTCCTTCAACGGCTTCTTCAGAAAATGGGGACTCGGTAAGATCCATTGGGTCAAGGATCGCCTCATCCCCTGGAAATTCGTGCAGCCTTTCTCGCTGGAAGATGCGGTGGCCACGGATGCGGTCTCCCTCTCGGTAAAGCGGGAGCAGGCGGTGGAGTTGCCCGGTGAGGACCTGGCCGACGTGCTTGAAATGCTCTCGGGGGAGGAGCAGGAGGCATTCTTTTCGGCCCTGGACACGGAAAAGGCGGCGGAGACGCTCTCCCACGCGGAGCCGAGGGCAAAGCGGCAACTGGTGGCCAACTTGAGGAGAGAGCGGGCCCAGACCATCATGACGGAGCTCTCGATGGCCCAGCTTGCCGACCTCTTTTCCGTACTTCCCCATGAAGAGAGGGTGAAGCTTCTGGCGCTGCTGCCCGAGGAGAAAGCGGAGAAACTGACCAGGATCCTCTCCGAAAGAGAGGTTACTGCGCCGGAGCTTATGTCCTCGGACTATGTCACCTTCCCCGAGGAAACCACCGCCTTCGAGGCGATTCGCCACATCCGGGCATTGAGACCCGAATCGCAGGCTATCTCCTACGTCTACGTGGTGACCGAGGGAAATGTGCTCACAGGGGTGGTGGACCTCCGTGACCTGGTGCTGGCGGAGGATTACACCCATCTTGAAGAGCTGATGGCCCCTTCGGTGGTGGCCGCCGAAGCCGACGACACCCGGGAAGACCTCATGGAGCTTTTTGACAAATACCATTACAGGACAATACCCGTGGTCGACACGGGGGACCACCTGCTGGGCGTGATCCACCATAGCGATATCATGCACGGCATCGGATAGTGGGGTCTCTCCGATGAGCCGGACTCAAGATTTCAAAGGGAGGTAAAAGATGCCGAGAATAAAGACAACCCGAATGGCGAAGGCAGCCCTCTTCTTCCTTCAGTTCTATCTCCTTTTTCTCATCGTCCTGATCATGGTGAAGTTCGTGAAAAGCGCCTTTTAGGCAGGAGCGAGAGGGAAAAATGGTCTCTGTAAGAGATGCCATAAGGCAAAGACGATCGATCAGAAAATTCAGACCCGACCCCGTGCCGCAAGCCTGCGTCGACGCTCTTCTCGAGGCGGCGAGACAGGCGCCTTCGGGGTGCAATGCCCAGCCGTGGCGGTTCAAGACGGTCATCGATGAAGAAACGCGTCAGGGCCTTTCGCGGGCGGCTTTCGGCCAGTCCTTCATCGCGGAGGCGCCCCTTGTAATCGTCTGCTGTGCTGATGTGCAGGGTTATCTCGACGGGACCGTCTCGGGCACCCAGGACCTGGGCAAAATAGGCGCCATCGAGGAGCGCGTCGTGGAGATCATCCTCAAGAGGTCCGAAGGGCAAAGAAGGATGAGCGTCGACGAGCTCGGCCCCACCCTGGCGCTCAATGTAGCGATCGCCGTGGAGCACATGGTGCTGACCGCGGCGGAACTCGGCCTCGGGACGTGCTGGGTGAGGCTTATAGATCAGGAAAAGATCAAGGAGATCTTCGGCTGGGGCGAAACCGTCTATGTGGTTGCCCTCCTTCCCGTAGGGTATGCCGATGAATCCCCTGAGGCCCGTAAACGAAGGGATGTAAAAGAGATCCTTGTAGACTGATCCGGACCCTCCCGGAAAATCTTTTCAATACAATTTTCCGCTCACCATTCTGAGGCCCATGCCCACGAAGGTGGCGATCTGCTCGCTCCCGAAGATGCCGCCCCCCATGGTCAGGTCGACCTGAACGCTGTCGCTCACAACGTGGCGGAAACCGGCCTGGTACGCGCCCCCGGTCCTGCCCGCATAGGGATCGTTATAGAATACCTCGAGGACCGCGTGGAGTCCCCGTACCATATGGATCTGGGTGCCCAGACCCCAGGTGGCCACAGCTGCAGGATTGGTCGTTGAGATGCCCAGGTTGGCATGGATGAGGACCTTCTCGTTGTCGAAGAGGGATTCCGTTGCCGCGAGATAGGCAAATTCACTCCATTTCTCCGGCCTGAAAGCACCCTTTCCCCAGGAAGGGGTGCCACCCAGGGCTATCGCGACGCCGGGATAGCTGTTCTTCTTTGCCTCCCAGAAAAGATATTTGAACTGCATAAGGGGCCCTGCGACGGCATAGCTCCTGTTCGATTCCTTGTCGAGGGCGAAGCCATGGGTAAAGCCTATGGTGACCTCCGATCGTGCGGTAGGTCCGAAGGCGAAGAGGTTCAGGTTCGTGAAATTATCCTGATCGTATCGCACCGACGTTTCGATCTGGGCCTGGTGGTCTCCTACGACACGGGCGTCATCCGTCACAAAAGGCCGCACCGCCAGGGCGGGCCCAGGCAGAAGTGCAAGGCCGGCACAAAAAACCATCCCGAGAAAACAGATTTTACCCATCTCAATTACCTTTTCAGGAAGCGTCATTCTTGTCACCCTCCGTACCGGCCCGACAAGCTCCGGCATGTGCGACGCCGCCCCGTGTTATTTGTCGAGTCCGTTACATGGCCTATATATCTATTTCCAACCCGTCCCAGGTAGCGACGGTCTCGGAAAATACCTTTCGCGCCAAGACCCCGGCCTCCTCCCTCTCCTCCAATGTCCCGTATGCCTTTGCCTCGAAATGGACGAGGGCAAGCCTTTTCGCTCCCCCCTCCCTGGCGATCCGTGCCGCCGATTCAGGATTCAGATGTGGCCAGTCGTCGTTTTCCTGCCCCGACTTATACGCACATTCGGTAATAAGGAGGTCCGCGCCCTTTGCGAGCTCCACCGCGGCAGCGCAATAGCCTGTATCGCCGATATAGGCGAGGACCTTTCCGTCGATTTCGAACCGGTAGCCAAGGGTGGGGACCGAATGAACCAGAGGCAGGCTCGTCACCCTGAAGGGAAGAACCTCCCGGTCCCGGGGAAGCTCCACGAATGTGACCGGTGAATTGAAATCTTTGAGGGGCGTCGTGAAGGGTGCATCGAGGAAGCCGCCGAGAATGGAGGCCAGCCCCTCCTGACCGCACAGGTAGAGCCCCCGCGGAAAGGTGAAAGCGCTCGCCACGTGGAGGCCCACGATATGGTCGAGATGAAGGTGGCTCAGAAAGATATAGACGGGCTTGTCGCGGGCCACGGCCTCATCGAGCTTTGCAATTCCAAAGCCCGCATCGAGGACAAGGAGGGCGGAGGCCGTCTCCACCGCAACGGAAACCGTATTGCCTGTTCCCGTATCATACCACCCGTTCGTGCCCAAAAAAGTAACCTTCATTCACTTCTCCCCGAGTCGGCTGATCCGTCTCATGTCCCTGATTGTCGTTTTCGAGACTGAAGCATCCATTGTAACAGATTTTCCCCGGGGAAGGAATATACCCGGCTGAAATTACTCCCCTGTTGTGGTCGACGGACTGCAAGGGTCGACAGAGAATTGCAGTCAAAGGCCCTCAATGTATGGTATATTTTGAAAACGAAAAAGTCCCGACCCTTTTCGGGGCATTTACCCCTTAAGGGCGATACCCACTGCTGCTTCTCATGGAGGCGCCGTTCATGCCGGCGGTCTTCGTTATTATCAGGGAGAGACCGCCATGAAAATGATAAAGACAATTGTCACCGCTCTTCTGATCGGATATATATTCCTCTTGCCGGGTAATGCGGCATGGGCCCTTGAAAGGATGGTATAGAATGGCTACAATGAAGGCCGTAAAACCGGTCCCCCACCGGCATCTCCCCAAGGGGGTTACGATCCTCTACGAAGATGCGGAAGTACTCGTCGTGGACAAATCTTCCGGGCTGCTCACGGTAAAAGCGAATTACGAGAAAGAACAGACCGCCCACCAGATCCTGACTACCTATATCAGGAGAGGCAACGCCCGGTCCAGGAAGCAGCTTTTCGTGGTTCACCGCCTTGACCGGGAGACCTCGGGCGTCCTCGTCTTTGCGAAAACCTTCACTGCCCTTGAGCACCTCAAACGGCAATGGAGAGGCGTCACAAAGAGATATCTGGCCGTGGTGCACGGGGTCATGGCAGAAAAGAGCGGCACCATCACCTCCTATCTCGCGGAAAACGATGAATATGAAGTCGCCTCCGTTCAAGACCCTGCGAAGGGGAAACTCGCCATGACCGCGTACCGGGTCCTCAAGGAGACCCCGAAAAGGAGCCTCCTTGAAATAGAACTCATTACAGGAAAGAAAAACCAGATCAGGGTCCACCTGTCGGAAAAGGGCCACCCCATCGTGAATGATAATAAATATGGGAAAAAAGAAAACGCCTGGGGACCCCTGGCCCTCCATTCCCGGTCCCTGGCCTTCAACCATCCCGTAACGGGCGAAAGGATGACCTTCGAAGCCGCGCTCCCCTCCTTTTTCGAAAGCCTCTTCCCGGCGAAAAAACTGCAGGAAGGAATCTAAAACTTCTTATCCCCCATCGGCAGAAAACGGCAAGGCCGGAATTGGGCCTTATGTCATAAGGAACCGATCATGAGGCGGGGCCGCTCTGTCGATACCGGTCCATCCTGAAATACTGGAGCAGGTCATGGAACGGTCGCGTTTCCAGGGGATCTTGCACCATGCCGAAAAGATGGGTGGGGCAGGCGCAGTCGGTGGAACCGAAGTCTCTTACCGACCAATCAGCGAGAGCGGACACGGCAGCCGCAATCTCGCATTCGAGACGTATTGAGGCCCGAATAGCGAGTATGGCCCGTACGTCGGAGACTGCCCGCAAGGCGTCGATATGCCAGTGATGCCGTTTTCTCAGCCTCCCGTGCCTCTCCATGCGCTTTCCGAGGTTGGCCATGGCGGAGCCCACATAGATATAATAACCCGCCCGGAAAGACATGGAGCCGAGGCTCCCCACGGAGACGACCGTCTCCTCCCTGAGGCGGAGGATCAGGAGATAACTTCCCCGGTCGCGCGCCTCTTCCTCGATATAGTCCCATGGGATATGGAGAAGCTTCACCTCCCCGTCGAGGGTGAGCTCCCTGCCCCAGCCGAGGGCAAGGGGGATCACGGGGACCCGGTCCCGCACGCTGAGAAAGGCCCGTGCAAATGCAGGGTCCGTGTGGAAATCGGGCATGAAGATATCCGCATCGGGCCAGTGGACCATGAAAAGCACGGCCGTCCCCACCCCCTCTTCTGACAGGGCTTTCAGCTCCCCGAGATGTCGGGCGCCGCGGGCCGTGATTGCATCGGGGAACATGGCGACTCTTTTACCGAAAAGGGTAACCGACTTCACTTCCAGATAAATGCTTCTCCCTTCATGGTCGAGGAGAAAATCAAACCTGCTGTGCCCCAGGGGGACCTCCGCCCGGAGGATCCGCGCTTTTTCGAAACCGGGTAATTTGCCTGCTTCGATAATATAACGGGCCGCATCGTTCGTGCGATGGGTGTGGAGCATGATCAGCCGGCGGTCGCGCTCCACCGCAACCACCGTGTAGGAGGTCTTTCTCTCCTCATGGGTCTCGGCGGCTATAAGATAGAGAGTGGAACCGGGCAACAGGAGCTCGAGGAGCCTTCCCGGATTGGGGAGGAATGCGCGGATCAGGGCGCCCCCATATTCGCAGATCACGAGAAACCGGTTCGGACGGCTCATGAAGCGTGCGGGGAAAACTTTTTCGAAGGGTCTGAAGCGGATCATCCGGTCATTCTCTCCCCATTACCGCATCGCCATTGTCTCCGGCAGATAGGGCCGCGCCTATGACAGGTCCTGCCTTCGGTCGAGCCTGATGCAGCTCCCCTTATGCCGTTTTGCGTAACTTTTCATCTCGGAAGCAATTTCAGTAAGCTCGCCGTAGTGAGAGAAGGACCCCTGCCTGTTGTGGGCAATGCCTATGGAAATGGTGATCACGCTGAAACTCTTCGCCTTCCCCTGCCTGTCGGAAGAACGGATAAAAGCCCTCTGCCTGTCAATTATATCATAAAATGTGGGCACGATCCGGTCAAAGGCGCTGACGATCTCGAGGGCGGCCTCCTCCACCAGGGGAAGATCCATAATGAAGACATAATCATCGCCCCCTATATGTCCCACGAAACTGCCCTTCGGCTGCTTGCCCTTTACCGTATTCGTGATCAGCCTGCCCGTCATCTTGAGCACCTCATCGCCGCGGCTGAAGCCGTAGTAGTCGTTGAAAGGTTTGAAATGGTCGAGATCCGCATAGGCGAGGGCGAATTTGGTATCCCTGTCGAGCCTCGACTGAATCTGTTTATTTATTGCAATATTACCGGGAAGGCGGGTAAGGGGGTTGATCTCCACCACCCTCTCGGACCTCAGGATGGAGAGCTCCACCCTCGGGGCCAGCTCCTCTTTGATGGCCGATTTCAGGAGAAAATCCTCAATCACTATCTTTTCCCAAAGCCCACAGAGAGGCCCCCCGTCTGCCAGGAGGGCGAGGACGGGCAACTGCCTGAACACGGGGTCTTCTTTGAGGTTATTGAGGGTCTCGAAGGCGGGCTGATCGTCGGGATCGATGTCGACCACCATGAGATCGGGCATGGAATTATAGATGTAATCGAGGGCGGATTGCATGTTCCTGAAGACCACGGTCCTGTAAAGTCCCTGCAGTATCTGATCCACGATACTGATGATAACCATGTCCTGGGAGATAAAGACGATTGTTTTCATAGATCCGGGTTATTGAAAAAGGTCCGCCGACGCCTCCATGCCGTCTTCCGTCTCCTTAAGGATTTCCCTGATATCGTGATCGGAAAGGTCGAGGAGTCGCCATGCCGCCGTGTTTACCGCAGGAACCAGAGGATCGCCCGCAAAACCCAGGCCGCGGGTACGTATGAGGATATCGGAGAAATGGACGATGGCTGTGTCCATAGCCGTGCTGCGCGACACGCCGGGTCTGTGGTGGTTCCCGATCACATCGACGAGATTTGAGGGAAAACTCCACTTCCGGGTCATCCATATTGCCACGTCCGCGTGGGTCACGCCGATAAGCTCTTTTTCCGCCTCATAGATCAGAATGCCCTTGCTCTGGGCTTCGCTCATGATCGCATTGTACTGGTCCTGATATTGAAGGATAAGGATCACCTTCCCCAGGTCATGGAGCAGGGCCGCGATCGAGACATCTTCGAATTCCTTGACGCCCTTCTTCTTCGCCAGGACCCTCGCTGCCACCGAGCACCCCAGGGAATGCTCCCATAAGCCTATCATGGCCTTTTGCATCAGGTCAAAAACCGAGATGCCGAGAAGGAGTCCCTTGACCACGTTGAGCCCCAGGAGCACCACGCCTTGTGAGACGGAAGATATTCTGCCCGGAAACCCGTAGACGGGCGAATTGACCATCTTCAGGATCTTAAGGGTAAGGGCGGGGTCATTCGACACGAACCGGGAGATCTCCTTGAGCGATGTCTTCGGATCCTCGATCACACCGAGAATCTGCTTGAGCATACTCGGAATGGTCGGCAGGGCGTGAAGGTTCTCGACTTTCCGCCGCAGTTCGGCGGGATCGATATTATCCATAAAGCCCCTCCAGGTGCTCACGGACCAGTCTTTTGATCGTCTCCATATGGGGGGCCCTCTCCACCTTTTCGAAGCGTCTGTTCAAATCGGCGATGACCTGGTCCATGGAGGCGGAATCTGCGGGCTCCCCTTTTATAGAGGCATATTCCACGTCCATATCCCGCATCTTTCGTATCATGGAGTGGGTCAGCACGGCGCCTTCAGGCAACATCACCACGCCGTTCGTATTCGTGACGGGTTTCGCCAGCACCATCCCCTCCTGAAGGGCGTCCAGCGTCATTCTCGGCATGTCAGGACCTCCTCGATTCTTTTAGAAACAAACAACCACCCGCTTTCCGGTCAATCAGCGGCCACTGACATTACCCTGCCCTGTTTTCGCGGTCGGCGCCGGGCCCGCAGCCGGGCCGGCGGCCCCTGTCGGTGCTGTGGGTCTCGGACCGGAGGCCGCGCTCACCGTCGGTTGCCCGCTCGCCACCGCCTTCGGCTCGGGTTTCTCGATAATGATCTCGATCCTGCGGTTCGACGCCCTCTGCTCCGCCGTGCTGTTATCCATAAGGGGCCTGTATTCCGCGTATCCCGCGGCAGAGATCAGCTCCGGAGGAAAATCTCCCAATTCTATGACATAGCGCACCACTTCCGTGGCCCTACGCACCGAAAGCTCCCAATTCGATTTGAAATCGTGGGTACTGATGGGCACATTGTCCGTGTGGCCTTCTATGCGGACCTCCCTTGCCACTTTCTTGAGAATGGGGATGATCTTGTTGATCGTATCCTTGGCCCTGGGCTTCAGGTCCGCCTTGCCCTCATCGAAGAAGGCCTTGTCGAGCGCCCTGACCACGATGCCCCTCTCGTCCACGAATATCGTGAAATTCTTCTTCATCTCATCGAGAGACATGACGCTCTTTATTTCTTCCTGGAGCTGCTTCATGATCTCCTCATTGAGGGCTTGGGAATTCGGCGGGCTTGCCGCAGCCGAAGCCTCCGCCTGAGCATTCGCACTCGCACTCGGATGGTTCAGCATGGCTGTTCCGCCAGTGAATATGGCCTTCAGATACGAGGAAACCTCCTGATACCTCTGGGCATCCTGCTTGGAGAGGGTATACATCATGATAAAAAAAGCGAGAAGCAGGGTGATAAGGTCGGCGTAGGTAAGGAGCCACCTCTCGTGGTTTTCCTGCTCTTCCGGTTTTTTCTTCCTCCTCATAGGTCTTCGCCTTTTCTCTTATTCGGGAGGAGAAAAGAGAGGAGTTTCATCTTTATGACCCTGGGGTTATCCCCCATGGCCAGGGATATGACCCCTTCGCTGATAATTTCGAGATAAAGGGCCTCATCCTGGTGCTTTACCCGGAGCTTGTCCGCGATGGGCAGGTAGATGAGGTTCGCCAGGGCTACGCCCCAGAGGGTGGCGATAAAGGCGCTTGCAATGGATGCCGCCATGTTGGCGCTGTTTTCGAGCTTCGACAGGGCGTGGATCAGCCCGAGGACGGTACCGATAATGCCAAGGGTCGGAGAAAACCCCCCGAGCTTCTGAAAGAACGTGGAGCCCACCTTATGGCGCTCCTCGATATATGACACTTCGATCTCCAGGATCTCCCTGATTTTGTTGGTCTCAAACCCATCTACGGCGAGCTGGATCGCCTTTTTCAGGAAGGTGTCCTTTACACCGCTCAGTTCCTTTTCGAGACTCAGGAGGCCGTTTTTCCTCGATTTCTGCGCCAGATCGTAAATCGTATCGATCAGGTCCTGGGGGTTCAGCTTCTTTTCAAAAAGTATCACCTTCATAAGCTTGGGAAGGGTGATGAGCTGCGCATAAGACGTGGTGATCACCGCCGCGCCGAAGGTGCCGAAGATAACGAGGATCATGGCAGGGCCCTGAAACAGGGCGCCGAGATGGCCCCCTTCCATGAGAAAAGAAACAAGCACCGCGCCTATACCGATGACCAGTCCGAAAATTGTCGTCAAGTCCATATCAGCTATCCAGTCCCTTGTCAGATCTGAGTTTTTCTCTCTCTTTCGTAAACACGTAATTGATCAGCACATCGCGGTCCGCGTCATTCATCATGAGGAATTTTACCGCAACGTGCCATTCTTCCATCTCCGTCGGGGAAGATGACTCCACCCGCACGACCTCGCAAAGGGTGCATATCTTCGGGAATGGCGCGACAGGCAGGGAGAGTCTCAATTCAAGCCGCTCTCCCGACAGGAGCTTTTCATTCGAAACGAATTTCACACCCGAGCCGCTGATATTTATGCGGGTCGTAAGGAGTTTGTAAAGGACGTCCTGTTTTTCTTTCGTAAGGAGATCGAGCACCGCGTCGAGCTTTCGCTCGATGACCTTAAGGTAGGCATAAAGCTCCTTTTCCTCGGCCTTCTGCTGGGACATTACCTCATCAAGGAAGCGCATCTCGGAGGCTCTGTCGCTTACATAGGACGGGTTATACCGTATAATGCTCTCGAGCCTCTCGAACTCGCGATCATCCACGCGCCTGTAGTCTATGGTGAGCCGGTCGTCTATTCTGAAATATTCCCTTTGGTCGGGCTCGTGTGTCATTTCTCCCCCATCATGCCCGAGAAGGCTTCCGTGATATCAGGATCGAATTGAATTCCCGCGCATTTCTCTATCTCTTTCAGGGCCACTTCGATATCGAGGGCCGTTCTGTACGGGCGATTACTGGTCATGGCATCGAAGGCGTCACAGATGGAGATGATCCTCGCGCACTTGGGTATCTCCTCTCCGGGAAGCTCGTCCGGGTAGCCTTTCCCGTCATACCTTTCATGGTGGTGCCGTATGATCTTCGCCTCGCTCGAAAGGATCTCGAAGCGGTTGAGTATCTCCTCGCCGTAGACGGAATGGTCTTTCATCACGAGGTATTCTTCGTCCGTGAGGCTCCCGCATTTGAGGAGGATCGAGTCGGGCACCCCTATCTTTCCCAGGTCGTGGATCGGACCCACTACCCGGATGACGTCCTCTTCGTAATCGGATATGCCGAGCGTCCTGCCCAGTCTGAGGCTCGTCTCCGTCACCCTTTTACAGTGCCCCTCGGTATAGGAATCTCTCTTGGTAATTGCTTCGATAAGCGACGTGAGGGTGTGGAGGACGCTCTCGAAAAGGCTCTCATAGAGCATCCTGTTCTCGATCTGGGTCGAAGCTTTTTCCGCGATCAGCTTGAGGAAATAGATATCGGTCTCAGGAAAGGGGTGCTTCGATCCGTTCCCGTTCCCGTTCCCGTTGGCCATAATGAAGCCTATGCACTCCCCTTTGATGAGCAGCGGCAGATAAAGCCTGCTTCCGATGATGAAGGATTTCTTCGGGGATGTGATATCGCGCATATATTCGCCCGGCAGGACGACCCGTTTGTCGACGGTCACTTCGTCCTTGTCCCCGTTGTCCTTATAAAGGATCAGCTCCTTGTTCTCCTGGTCGGCGATATAATAGGCGCACGACCGCACCTCCATCACCTCGCCGATGATATGGATCATCTTTTCGTACACATCGTCGAAAATATTGAGTGAATTGAATTTGTTCGAGATGTGGTACATGGTGGTCAGCTCTTTGATCTTGTTCCGCAGCTCCCTGTTCAGGAGCTCGATCTTCTGACTGTCCTCTATGCTGTGGAGGATCGACTCCTTCTCGATAAGAAGCTCTCTCTCGCGCAGGACCCGCATCATGGAGAGCATGAGCTTGTCGAACTCGAAGGGCTTCATGAGGAAATCGGAGGCGCCCTTTTTCATGGCTTCCACCACGAAATTCGGGTCGTGGTGACCGGTAATCATTATTACCGCCACGGTGGGGTTTCTTACTTTTATAATATCGAGAAGGGCTATGCCGTTCACGTCGGGCAGCTTCACATCGAGGATCACGATCTCGATCTCCTCCGTGGCGAGTATGTCGGTCGCGGCCCTTCCCGTGGACGCGCTGTGGACCTTGCACCCGTTCATACTGAGGAAATCGGACAGTATTTCCACCACGTCCGCGCTGTCATCGACGAGCAGCACTTTTGAGCCTTCAATCATCGGGAAACCCTTTTGCAGATCATAGTCCTCCCAGCGGGCCTCATTCTATCAGGAACCTTCCCCTTCGTATCTTCTCGAGTTTGAGGATGTCGTTGATGATCCCTTCCGTATCGACCATCGGCTCGATCTCCTCCTGCTTCTCGCTCTCTTTCTTCTTATATTTCTCAAGCTCTTCATAAAAATAGGAGAGCTTCTCAAAAAGCCTCGCATTCACTTTCTTGAGCATGATCTTGTCACGGGCGTTCTTGACCACCACCCTCAGCTCCTCCATCCTGAAGGGCTTCACGATATAGTCGAAGGCGCCAAGTTTCACCGCCTCTATGGCCGTGTCGAGGGAGGCATACCCGGTGATGATAATGCACTCCGTGGTGCTGCCGTATTTCGCGATCCCCTTGAGCAGGTCCATGCCCGACATGAGGGGCATGTTGAGGTCGGTGATGATGAGGTCGTAAGGGCGCTTCCCGTACATGGCGAGAGCCTCTTTCCCGTTACCCGCCCCTTCGAGGAAATCTCCTTCGCCTTGCAGGTATTCGCCCAGGATCTCCCTCAGCTCGACATTGTCATCCACGATAAGGATGCGAAACCCGTCTTCTCTATTATTCATGATCCACCGGATTCTTTCTGCTAATCGCCACAATCTCCCCCTTCATGCAACAGCCACGGGCGCTCTCTCCCTGCTTCCGTTCTCCCTGGACCCGAGAATCCCGATCGTCCTCCCGCCCGATTCAAAGGGCACCATCCCGGACGGGAATCTCCTCTACGCTTTATCGGGCAGAAAAATGAAAAACTTAAGAAGGTTCCCGTTATTTTGTCTTGTCGAAAAAGACAGGCATTGGCGGGAAGGGGAATTGTGAGCCGTAGGTGCGCGCACCTTTCCGGGACTTGGAGAGCTTCTCCATCTCCTTGAGGACCTTGGCTCGTTCTTCCTTGAGTCTTTTCAGGACCTCATCCTCTTTGTGGAGCATCTCCAAAGCTTCATCCGGTTCAAGGGCGACGCGATGATTGATAAGGTCCATGCTGTAAGGTTCCCTCTCTTTGAGGCGCTCGATGAAGGTGCTCACATCCTTCTCGGGAAGCGCTTTTTCGGTGAGACAGACATGGGACTCTTTCAGATCTTCTATATCCATGGTTACCCTCTTCACTTTCTTATCGGCAGAAAAGCGACTATCTTAAGAGCGTCCTGTCTGCCGGGTGTCAAAAACCTGCCGGACCGCGCCCTTCCATCCCCTCCAATTTTGCTCCTTCAGCCCTTTTCCCGCCTTTCTTGCCCGATTGAGCTTCCCGCCCGCCGAGGCCCTTCACGTGTGCCCGTGCTTCAACATATCGTTGCATTCTTCATGCCATTCGGCGCGTGTTTCCCTGCCTTCCGGCCACGGTTGTGTAAGGCCGTTGAAAATTATATAATGATCATCGGAATGTCGAAAAAATCCCTCCATACCCATCGCGGGGGAACGGTGAATCTCACCGGTACCCTCCAGGCTGCGCTTGAAGCCTACGAGCGGGGCCATATCGAAGATGCACAGGCCCATGCGCGCACCGCCCTGAAGATTGACCCGGGAAACGGTGATGCGAACCACATCCTCGGGATTTGCGCGTACCGGCTGGGACAGCACCTCAGGGCAGCGGAATACTACCGATCGGCTTTGAGGGCGATCAAATCCCCTTTCATTTACAACAATCTCGGTGTTGCCCTTAAAGAGCTCGGCAAGGCGGAAGAGGCCGAGGCCGCGTACAGGCAGGCCCTCACGCTGAAGCCTGATTATGCGGAAGCCCATTGCAATCTGGGGAATGCGCTGAGAGATGGGGGCCGCGTGGATGAAGCCCTTTCAGCATATCGAAAAGCCCTGGAAATTAACCCTTCCAATCCCGTGACTCTCAATAATCTGGGGAATGCGCTGAGAGAGAAGGGTTCTGCCGAAGAGGCGATCGAAGTATATATGAGGGCCCTCCAGGTGAGGCCCGCTTCCGCCGACACCTATCGGAACCTCGGGATCGCGTTGAGGCAGTCGGGCAAGATCGATGAGGCAATCGCGGCGTACAGAAGGGCCCTCACGCTGAAGCCTGATTTTGCGGAGGTATATTATAATCTGGGGAATGCGTTGCGGGATAAGGAGCAGCTTAGCGAAGCAATGGGCGCATATACCCGGGCCCTCGAGCTGAGGCCCGATTACGCGGAGGCTCACTGCAATCTCGGCAATGCCCTTAAGGAGACGGGGGACATCGATCGGGCTCTCGACGAATATGGCCGGGCAATCGATGCGAACCCGGGTTTCGGTCAGGCCTACAACAATATGGCCAATGCCT
>DASXUJ010000135.1 GCA_036504895.1 Syntrophorhabdaceae bacterium | reverse complement strand
ATAGGATATTACCGCCACCGATACTTCAACGAAGATCGTGGTCCCATCCTTTTTAATGCCCTTGAACTCATATCGCGAGGGGGCATACTCGCCCCGGAGTCTCTTGCGGCTATATTCCAGAACCCTTTCGCGGTCATCGGGGTGCACGTCCTTTCGGGTATTATCCCCAAGAATGTCCCCGGGATCGTCATACCCGAACATTTCGAGGAATTTTTGATTTACGTATAAATGACGGCCCCCTCGCGCGACCGCCACCCCATCGTTGGAATGTTCTATTGCGGTCCGGTAGCGCTCTTCCGATTCCTTCAGTCTCGCTTCCATCCGCTTCCGCTCCGTGATATCCTGATTCGTGCCCTCATAGTGGTGGACGGCGCCATGCTCATCCCTGACCGCGTGAGCATTGATGGAAACCCATATCTTCTCTCCATCCTTCCGGAATGCTTCGGTCTCAAATCCCTCCACCACCCCTTTTTCCGCCAAAATCCGTTGTATCCGTGTTCTATCGTCGGAGTTCGCGTAGACCTGGCGCCCGATGTCAGTGACATGGGTTATAAATTCCTCCGGAGAATCATACCCGAATGTTTTCGCAAAGGCAGGGTTCACGCTCAGACACCGTCCCTCGGGCGTGGTCTGGCTGATGCCTTCCGTGGCGTTTTCAAAAATAGCCCGGAATTTCGATTCACTCTCCCTGAGCGCTCTTTCAGTATCTTCATGTTCGTGAATCTCTTTTTCCAGCGCAACGGTGCGTTCCTTTACCAATTCCTCCAGGTGCTCCCGATAGCGCTGCAGCGCCTCCTCATCCTTCTTGCGGTCGGTGATGTCGAGGAGCGTCCCTATGACTGCCGGTTTTCCTTCGTAGAGGGTGAAAGAGCCGTAGACCTCAAGATATCTTATTTCCTGCTGTTTCGTGATAATTCTGAACTCGAAATGAAGAGAGTCCACCTCTCCTGAAAGCCTTTTCCGAAGATTCTCTTCCACCAGGGGCAGGTCTTCGGGGAATATTGTCTGACGGGTGCCCATGCTCTTCAATTCTTCAACCGTGTATCCGTGTATTTCGCTGAATCGTCGGTTGGCGTACTTGATCAGCCCGTCCTGCAGCACGTAGATGCCCGCCAGGGATTTCTCGGCCAAATCCCTGAACTTATCTTCCGCCTCTCGTAACGCCTTTTCCGTCTTCTTTTGTTCCGTGACATCGATCCCCATTCCGACGATCCCGCCAATTTTACCGGTGAGGTCGGAGAAGAACCTTTTCTGAAAGATCGCATCATGGCGGACACCGCTCGGGTCCTGAACAGACGTCTCATAGCGTAATATGCCCGGTCCGGAAAGGGTTTTGGCGTCTGCCGTCGAATAGTTCTCCGCCAGATCCGGAGGAGCCAGGTCGTAGGCAGTCTTGCCTATAATATCCGATTTTGAAATACCAAAAAGAGATTCAAAGGGTTTGTTGCAGCCGAGGTACCTTCCTTCCACGTCTTTATAAAAGATTGCGGCGGGAATCATGTCGATCACCGTCTGAAAAACGGAGAGCTGGTGCCGGCTCGTCTCTTCCGCAGACTTGCCCCCGGCTTCGGATTTTTCCAGTTCCGATATTCTCCGGCGGAGCGCATCGATTTCGCCCCAAAGTTGATCTTCCGTCCTATCACCCATCTGCTGCCTTATCTCAGTGGTAACGGTTTTCGACCGATAATAGCTTTCAAAATACTACGTTTTGTCGTGAGTTGCAAGTGCGAAGGCGGAGATATAGGACGCGCGCATCCCCCTCCATTGCGGTGTTTCTTTTCGAGAATGGACCCCGTACCCCTCTTGTTGTGTGCGCCTCGTGCCGTTCTTAAATTCTTTTAAGAACGCAATTGAGTTGATGAAACGATCTTTGATCGAAGACAGCAAATAGGTTGCCCCAATAGCTGATTGAAGCATTGGATAAGAACGAATCCATGAAATTAATTCACAGAGGTGATTATGAACCAACACGAATCGACGGCGATCGCCGGGAGCCCTGTTCCCCCGTCCGATTACCGTGCCTTATTCGAGACTACGCCCGACCCATGCCTCGTCCTGGACACGGGGCTGGATATTGTGGAGGTAAATGATGCGTATTTACGGGTGACCATGACGAAGCGGGCGGAAATCATCGGCAGACACATATTTGATGTCTTTCCCGATAACCCCGAAGAGGCTGATCCTACCGGGGTCCGCAATTTGAGCGCATCCCTTGAGCGCGTGCTTCGGGAGGGCAGGACAGACACGATGGCGCTTCAAAAATATGATATCAGAAAACCGGCGTCTGAAGGAGGCGGATTTGAAGAGCGCTACTGGAGCCCGGTCAATACGCCCGTTCTCGGACCCGAAAATGAAATTCGCTACATCCTTCACCGCGTTCAGGACGTGACGGAATTCGTCCACCTTAAGGAGAAGGGCGTAGAAGCCGAAAGACTCACCGAGGAATTGCGCGAGTGGTGCGTGCAGACGGAAGCGGAGCTCTATCTCAGGGCGCAGGAGATAGCCGATGCCAATCTCGAAATCAAGCGGAGCTATGAAGAGATGGCCATGAAAAATGCGCTCATCGAGAAGTGCAAGATCGCACTGGAGAGCATTACCGACGGCTTCGTCTCTTTTGACAAAGAGTGGCGGTACATCTATGTGAATGACACCGCCCTGAGACTTCTTCAAAAGCCGAGGGAGGAGTTGCTCGGACACACCCCGTGGGAAGTTTTCCCGGAATCGCCTCACCTCAAATTCTATACGGAATTTATCAGGTCCTGCGACCGGGATATGCCGGTTCACTTTGAAGAATTCTATCCCTCGCCACTTGACCGGTGGTTCGAATGCCATTGTTATCCTGAGCCGGAGGGTCTCTCCGTCTATTTCCGGGACGTAACCGAGAGGAAGGCGGCAGCGGAAGCGCTGCGCAGTGCCACGGAAAATCTTGAAACATGTGTTCAGGAGCGGACCATGGAACTTCAAAAGACGCGCGATAGACTGGAGTCGGAGCTGGCCGAGCGGGCACGGGTGGAGGAACAACTCCGCCAGGCGCAGAAAATGGAGGCCATAGGCACCTTCGCAGGGGGCATCGCTCATGATTTCAACAATATACTGGCCGGTATCCTCGGTTTTACCGAGATGGCGATGGATGATATTCCGTCGAATTGCACCCAGGTAGAGAAAAACCTTCAGCGCGTCCTTACCTCGGCGTTAAGGGCAAGAGACTTAATAAAACAAATTCTTGCATTCAGCAGGAAGGCCACGCACGAGAAAAGTCCCATGTCCGTCTCTCCCGTGATAAAAGAGACGGTGCGGCTCCTCAAGGCATTTATTCCTTCCAACATCAACCTTACCGTGACGATCACCGCCACCTCGGATACGGTACTCGCCTCACCCGTGGAGTTGCAGCAAATTCTCATGAATCTGAGTGCCAATGCGGTCCTCGCAATGGAGGGGGGCGGTAATACCCTTGGGATCAGTCTCGAGGATGTTGAATTGCAGCCGGATTCTCCACGTGTACCCAAAGGTTTAACCCCGGGAGAATACCTGGGGCTCGTGGTGAGAGACAATGGAACGGGTATCAGTCCGGAAGTGAGAGAAAAAATGTTCGAGCCCTTCTTCACCACGAGAGAGGAGGGCAAAGGCACGGGCATGGGTCTCTCCGTAGTATATGGGCTGGTGAAAGGTCTTGGCGGTGCGATCGTCGTGGAAAGTGAACCAGGAGTTGGTTCCACTTTCCACGTGATCCTCCCGAAGATCAAGTGGGCGCTCGCACCGGAAAACTTACAGGAAATGCAACTACCCGGAGGCAGTGAGAGAATCCTTTTTGTCGAAGATGAAGAGATGCTTGTGGAATGGGGCCGAATAACCCTCGAACGGCTCGGCTACAGGGTTACTGCCGCGGCTGACAGCGCCAGGGCTTTAGACCTCTTTTCCACCGATCCCTCTCGTTTCGATCTCGTTATTACGGATCAGAATATGCCGGGAATAACCGGGGCCCATCTTTCGGAAGAGATCCTTAAGATACGCCCGGACATCCCGATCATTCTCTCTACCGGCCACAGCGATGCCATTTCACCTGAAAAAGCCAAGGCAATCGGGATCAAGGAATTTCTCATGAAACCGCTCTCCAGATCTGAACTGGCAGCTGCGGTCCGTCGTGTGTTGGACGCAAAATCGCAAAAACGATGCGACAAGCCTTAAAGGGGCTTTAGGCCGATTGCCGCGCTCTATCCGACTCTTTCGGCCCCGACATGAGTTCCCCTTGAGATCACCACGTATACGTCATGCCCCTCACGGTCTGATCGGTGAGGACCAGATCGAAGCGCGTTGGGCCCAGGGTAAAGGTTCTTAAAGCCCCGGTGCTGCTTGTCACGGCGAATACGGTATAGCCGAGCCCTTTCAGTATTGCTTCACCCATACGACGACGCTCTCTTCATCGTCTACAAAGAGAATACGCCCCGTGCCGCCGGGGGCTAACGCGATATTGCGGGTAAGCCGACGCGCGGAAGTTACTTGGATCCACCTATGCACAAAGACCTTTTTCCCCTTTAAGTTAGCCTCTTTTAGCATTACCCATACGATTTTTTGCTCGCAAAGAGCCTCACCCCATATAGAACCCCCAAGCCGATGGTTACCAGGATCAGCACAAGGACAGCGGTGCCCTCGATATCCGCTGCGGCAAGCCGCATGAATATGGCAACCGGAAGGGTCTCCGTCTTCATCGCCATGGAGCCGGCCACGGTGATTGTTGCGCCGAACTCTCCTACGGCCTTTGCCCAGGTCAGAACGGAAGAAGCGATAATACCTCGTTTGCTCAGAGGCAGAACGACAGTGAGGAAAGCGTCGAGGGGCGTGGCTCCAAGGGTCTTTGCCACGTCTTCGTAAACCTGGGGGATCTCGTCCATGGCCGCCTTGATGAGCCGTATGGCTACTCCTACGGTGGTGACAAATTGCGCAAGCAAGATGCCGTAAACGGTGAACACAAACTGTATCCCCTTTTCCTGTATAAACTGGCCCGCCGGGGTATTGAAAGAAATCAGAATCATGGCTCCCAACGACACAGGGGAGACGATCATGGGGAGTTCGAGAAGGGTATCGACGATTTGTTTACCGAAAAAGTTGTACCTCGATAAGGCATAGGCGGAAGGGAGGGCAACGAGAACGGAAATGGCCGTGGCGATCGTCGCGGTGATGAGGCTCAAGCGAACGGAAAAGAGCACTCTTTCAGAAAAGAGCGTCTCGGCGAATAAGGAGCCCTTATAGAAGTAGAAGAGACAGAGGATAAGTCCTGCATAAATGCAAAATACACCTATGCTGACCGCGATAGTCAGCCGTTTAAAGCTCACTTGCCCATCCACCGGCCCGGAACTACATACTCTCCCCCGACCGGCTTCTTTTCTCCGATCCAGGCTATCGCTTCCCCGGGACTCATGAAGTAATGATATTTCTTGAACAAGGCCTTCCCTTCGTCAGACAGGAGGAAGTCGATGAATTTTTGGGCAAGCGCCTTGTTTGAGGTGTACTTGGAGATCGCGATTGGAATATATCCGATACGGACTATTTGCTGTTTTGTGAGGGCTATAGTTTCGATACGAGCAGGGTCCCAGTACTGAAATACTTCCCACCCTATGACCGCATCAGCTGCCTTCAAGGAGATGGCAGTTGCCGTTTTCTCGCAGCTTTCGGTATAGTTGACGAGGTTCTTTCTGAACGCGGCCTTTTCTTCCGGTGTGAAATTCTTTTCCACGATCTCGACCGCATAAAGTCCGACGCACACCCCGTCGGGATTGGCTATGGCAACACGAAGCCCCGGTTTTGTGAGATCACTCAACGACTTGATCCCTTTCGGGTTGCCCTTCTGCACGTTGATCGCGGGAACAAGGTACACGATGTACCGCTCCGTCTCCGGGAATACTACACCCTTTTTTTTCGCCACTTCCATATAATCCGATGAACCGGGGAAATAGATGTCCCCCCGCCTGGCGAGAATCATCTGAGAAAGAACAAACCCTGATCCCCCAAAGGTCACATTAACTTTGACCCCGGTTTTTTTCTCAAATGCCCTGGCGGCCTCTTCGGTTGGCGGCTTGCTTGCGGCACCAGCAAACACCAGAAGTTCTTCGCTGTACGAAGAGGGCGTTCCCGTGAAGAAAAAAAGCAGACTCATTGCAACTGCAACCAGGATGGGTTTTTTTGGCCTCATTGTGAATACCTCCGACGGTTCTTTGCTTCGTTATATATCTTAGCATATACCGCCTGGGTGAATGTAGCAAAAAACAATGCCGGGTGGATAGATAGAGGACCCACAAATACAACATTTTAAGGGTGATCTTCTCTTATCTGCTTTTGCGCGATACCCGATGAGTGGGCACGGCGTTCCAGGGATTGTCCGGCCAGGGATGTTTCGGGTAGCGCCCCTGCAATTCCTTCTTTACCTGGAGATAGCCGCTTTCCCAGAATCCTTTCAGGTCCCGGGTGATCTGGACCGGGCGCCCGGCGGGGGACAAGAGATGAAGAAGGACGGCTACCCGCCCGCCTGCGATGGTAGGGGTTTCGGCGAGGCCGAAGAGTTCCTGGAGTTTGACGGCCAGGACGGGCAATTCTCCGGCGGTATAGTCAAGGGCGATGGTGCGGCCGCTGGGGACGAGTATACTCGCGGGGGCGTCTTTATCGAGGCGGTATACCTGTTCCCGGGAAAGGAGGGCCTTCAGGGCCGGCAGGAGGCGGAGCCCGGCGAGTTGCTCTCCCGTGCGGACGGCTTTAAGCCATGGGGGAAGCCATGTCTCCGGAGACGCGAGGAGGGTCTCTTCGGAAAGATCGGGCCAGCTCTCCCCGGGGAAGGCCCTCCGCAGGAGTGCAACTCTGCCTTGGTATTGCCGGGTTTCTTTACCGAAAGTGAGGGAGGCGTCCCCGGAACGGATCGCCCGGCACAGGATCGGAATGACCTCTGCGTCAGGGGCGGAGAAAGGTTTTGCCGAGAGGGCCAGTGCCCCCAGCCGTTCGGTAAGAAACGAGAGGATTCGACCTTCCTGCCTGTCCCAGTCCACCTGTCGTACGGTCTCGATATGGGCGCCCATTTCCTCTCTGAGGGTTTCCTCGGTAACAGGCTCCGCCATATGGATCGTCCCCTCCGCCTTTTCACCGCTGTCCAGGTGGACGGCGACAAGGAAGGGATTTGCCTCTATCACGCCGCCGTGGGGAAGGCGCACACCCCGCCCCTGGGCCAGCAGATACCGGTCTCCCCCTTCTGTCCGTCTTTGGGCGATCCTGTCCGGATATGCATGGAGGAGAAGTGAGGAGATCAGGTCACCTTTATTTTTAGAGACCCCTCCTCCTGACGGTGTTGCAACCAGCTCCCGGAGCTGCGTGGCCACCCGCTCCACTGACTGCAAGGCCCGGGGGTCTGTTCCCGGGGGGGCCTCCTTTACCTTCCGCCGCCGCTGAAGCATCGAGAGGCGTTCGCTGACGTCCGCCCTCTCCTGGCGGTCCTGATAATTGTGGCGCAAAATATCCCGCTCCGAGAGAAGAGCCGCGAGATCGGCTCCCAAGCGAAGGTGTCCCGAATCGACAGCCCTGAGCAGCAGACGCCCAAGCCGCGGGTGGAGGGGAAGGCGTGCCATGGCCCGGCCAATCGCGGTCACCCTTCCGTTCCGGTTAAGGGCGTCGAGGTCAATGAGGAGACGTCGGGCTGCGTCCCAGGCTGCTGAGGGCGGCGGATCGAGCCAGGACAGGGCCGAGGGGTCCGTTACTCCCCAGTTTGCCAGTTCCAGGACCAGGGAGGAAAGATCGGAGATGAGGATCTCCGGTGGTGCAAAAGGGACCATGGAGTCGTATACGTGACGGCTGTACAGGCGATAGCAGGCGCCCGGCCCGAGGCGGCCTGCCCGGCCCTGGCGTTGTATTGCCGAGGCCCGGGAGATCGTGACCGTCGTGAGGCGGTTCATGCCCGTTGCCGGATCGTACTGGAGCCTCCGGACCTGACCGCTGTCGATCACGACCCTGACCCCAACTATCGTGAGACTCGTTTCGGCGATATTCGTCGCCAGGACGATCTTCCGGTGAGGTCCGGGCATAATCGCCCGTTCCTGCTCCGCGAATGGCAGGTCGCCATAAAGGGGATGAAGGGAGACGGGCTTTTCCCGCCCGGCGATGGTGTCCTGGAGGATTGCGGCAGCCCGGTGTATTTCTCCCGCCCCGGGCAGGAATATGAGGATGTCCCCCGTCGTATCTCTCAAGGCGCTGCGGACCGCGCCGGCCACGCGCTCCTTCCAGGCCTCGCCCCTGTCGCCCGGCCTGGCTTCGTCCGATAAGAAATGCTCCGCCACGGGAAAGGTTTCACCCTTGGCGGTAATCACCGGGGCGCCGCCCAGAAGGGCGGCTATGGGCGCGGCTTCGATGGTTGCCGACATGACCAGGAGCTTGAGGTCTTCCCGAAGGTTCCGCTGAATATCGAGGCTTAGCGCCAGTGCCATGTCTGCCTGGAGGCTCCGTTCGTGGAACTCGTCGAAGATGACCATGGCGACCCCCGCGAGGCCGGGATCGTCGATGAGGCGACGGGTAAGGATGCCTTCGGTAACCACTTCCAGGCGGGTCTCGTTCGAAACGCGGCGGTCGAAACGGATCGCGTAGCCGATGGTCTTGCCGACCCGTTCCCCGAGGAGCCGGGCCATCCAGCGGGCTGCCGCAACCGCCGCGATCCGCCGCGGCTCGAGCATGATGATCCGCCCTTGGTCCGGGTGCATCGCCTTCAGGAGGGCCAGGGGAACACGGGTCGTCTTGCCGGAGCCGGGCGGAGCCTGAAGCACGACCGAAGGCTTTCCGAAGATGGCCTTTAACAGCTCGGGAAGAATATGGTCAATGGGGTATGGGTCCACGGGATTCTGGTATGGCAAACTTTCAGGTGTCCTGTTAGGGGAAGTGTATGTATCTGAGCACTACTATAACGGCAGCCTTCTCCCGAGTCAAGGAGATTGGCCGGTAGACGGCCCGCACCCACAAATTGTAACGGCCATACTGCCGGCGCACGTGAAGAATCCCGGCTGAGACCGGAAGCAGCATGTTTTGATGCCCTTTACGCATAAAAAGCTTGACTCCTTCTCCTCAAGGCTGTATACAGTATTTAGTTATACAATTGAATATCTGTATGGGTTCAGAGATGTTTCATATCTCTGGAGGCAAAGATACGGGATGGTCGGGCCGCCACCTGAAGCATAGTCTTCAGGCGGCGGTTTTTTTGTGTGTGTATGAAATAGAGAATATCTGCAACTGAATATCTGAACGGGTTCAGAGATGTTTCATGTCTCTGGAGGTAAGGATAAAGGATGGTCGGGCCGCCACCTGAAGCATAGTCTTCGGGTGGCGGCTTTTTTTGTGAGTAGTTCAAATAAATGGAAAGGAGGATTTATGGGTAGAGGAGGAAATGTTTTGACCATTACTATGGCGGTTATCTGTTTATTTGTTACTGTAACGGTTCTTGACGCATTCGACGAAAAGCAATTTCAGGCCCTGAAGAAGACGAACAATTGCAAGAAGTGTGATCTTTCAGGCGCAAAACTGAATAACCTGGATATGAGCTATGCCGATATCTCCTCGGCAAATCTATCCGGAGCGGATTTGTCGAACTCAACCTTCTACAGCGCGAATTTGTCAGGCACTAACCTCACGGGAGCGAATCTGACGGGAGCGAACCTCTATGACGCCAACCTCACGGGCGCGAACGTGTCAAAAGCCAACCTCGCGAAGGCAAACCTCTATAACGCCACGTGGATAAACGGCAAGCAATGTAAGACGGGCTCGGTGGGAGAGTGCAAACAGTGAATGCCGGTCGGCGATCTATGACAAAGGGCCTGCCCGTGTCAAGACAAGTCTCCATGGGATCGGTCTCAAGTGGCAAAGGAGAAGGATTAATTTTTCAAGCTCTGGGGTTTAGATATCTCACACGCTAAATAAACTGGAGGAACTAAATGAAAAAGTATCTGATGGTCTCAGGATGGGCGCTGTTGTGTGTGATTGCGATGTTTTCCTATGCATCAGCCATCGATATCACGGCGGACATGATCACAAAAGAAGGAAAAGTCACAAGAAACGGCAAGCTTTATGTGAAAGACACCAGGTGTCGCGCGGAAAAAGGCAGTACGCCCATTTATACGATCGTAAGGGGGGATAAGGGCGTCCTGTGGCAGGTAAACGGGTCCGAAAACACTTACATTGAAGCAAAGTTGACGCCGGCCATGAAACCATGGATAGAGGAAAAAATAGTCGGCGAGACACACAGAAAACTATCCGGTACCGAAACCGTAGATGGACATCCTGCCAAGAAATATGAGGTCATCGTAAAGCAGGGGAACAAGAATGACACCTATTATCAGTGGTTTGCAACGGACATAGGTTTTCCGATCAAAATCGTGAATGCAAATGGAAAATGGAGTGTTGAGTATAAAAATATAAAGAAAGGGGCTCCGGATAAGGCTTTCACCTTACCCGCCGGCGCGGCTCTCGATACAATAGCGGTTCCCGATGTATTAGGAGGTCACTGAACACTTATGGGGAAAAAGCTCAAAAGCGATCCAATTTTCCGCTATGGATCGCCTTTGAGCCTGAGCTTAATAGCCCCTATTTGTCATAGATGTGTACACGGCTGATATCTTTCAGGAAGTCTCTCAGGAAACGGAAAGGGGGGTTTAAATGTGGCAATTTCTTTCACCAGAGGCGGCAAAATGGGTCACCCTCGTCATCTTCATTCTTGTCTTCGCCTTTATTCTCCACCGTAAGATCCCGATCCAGTATCTTTCCCTGAGCGCTGCAGCGATTCTCATAGGTTTAGGAATTATAAGCCCCGGCACCGCATTTCTCGATAACGACAACGGGGTCTCGTGGGATGTGCTGGCAATCTATTTCGGCTTCGGCATGCTTGCTCTGGTACTCGAGCAAAGCCGGTTGCCGGGGGCCATCGCCAGCTGGGTCCTTCCCAGGTTGCGCAAGGAAAAATATGCCCTCCTCTTTCTCTGCGTCCTCGCCGCATTCCTCTCGAGCTTCATGGCCAATCCCGTGGTGGTGCTCATGCTTGCCCCCCTCGCCATCGAGATGGCAGACAGGCTCAAGGCCTCACTCTTTCTCTACCTTATCGCCCTGGCTGCGGCCTCGAACATTGTCACCACGGTAACGATGATGGCCGATCCTCCCGCCCTGATCCTTGCCATGCAGACCAATATGTCCTTCATGGAATTCTACTGGTTCCAGGGCAGGCCCGGGCTGGGAACGCTCTCCACCCTTGGGGTTTTAGCCGCTATGCTCGTTCTCGTCTTCCAGTTCAGGAGGCTTGATAAGACGGTCGACCTTCAGGCCCCCGCAGTGGTGGTGGGGAAAAGATCCGTCATTCTTATGGTTATCGGTCTCATCGGCTGCGCCCTGGCTGTGGGTCTCAAGGCAACCGGCTATACCGTGCCTTCCGTTATCGTGCTCACTCTCTTCGCTCTTTTTGTCGCTCTGGCGGATACAATTTATCCGGAGACCGAGGACCCCGGCGAGGGCAGGATGCGCCTTACTCTGGGATCAAGCGCCGTTTTCCTCCTGAGCTGCTTTGCCCTCGCCCTCGTGCCCAATGAAGTAGCAGCTTTCCTGAGGTGGCAGGGCTGGGTGGGCTTCATCCTCGGCCTTCTCTCCCTGGTAATGCTGAGGAAGCGCTGGTTTTACGGGGTAAAGGAATTCGACTGGCAGTCCATCACCTTTCTCATAGGCATATTCATCGTCATCGGTTCCGTAAATCAGGTGGGGCTCCTCAAGGAGCTTACCGACTGGATGACGCGGGTGGGCCTCACCAACCCCATAGTGGTATTTGTCATCATCACCTGGATGTCGGTCCTCCTGTCGGCATTTATCGACAACGTGCCCTATACGATCCTCATGATCCCTGTATGCGGCTACCTCGCAAAGACACTGAACGTCAATCCATTCTATCTCTATTTCGGGATGCTCATAGGCACCGGCATCGGAGGGAACCTGACCCCCGTGGGCGCCACCGCCAACGTCCTTGCCTGCGGCATGCTGGAGAAACGGGGCTACAAAATCGACCTCTGGAAATATATGAAGATA